>JAMCRH010000193.1:0-5544 GCA_023380515.1 Gammaproteobacteria bacterium
CTTCTTCCAGAACGCCTCAGCCCAAATCTTGATCATCGAGTACATGGTCAACATACCCACCAGTAACGCGATACCTGTCACCACCCAAGCTTCTGCTTCTACACCAGCACGAATGATGATGAACTTAGCAAAGAAGCCTGAAAGTGGCGGAATACCTGCAAGTGACAATGCCGGAATCAAGAACAGAATGCTTAAAAACGGCTTTGATTTATACAGCCCACCGAGCTTTTTCAAGTCGTAAGTACCGAGTAATCGATGCGCGATACCACTAATCAAGAACAAGTTCGTCTTCACAATAATGTGGTGCATGATATAGAACACACCACCAATCAGCGCGAGCGGCGTGAATAACGCTAAGCCGAGCAGCATGTAGCCTATCTGGCTGACAATGTGGAACGACAAAATACGCCGGAATTCAAACTGTGCCGCTGCACCTAATACCCCAGTCAACATGGTACCAGCCGCTATCCACAGCAGAATTTGGTGGGTAAATTCAGGGTTCTCGTTGAAGATTAACGTGAACACCCGGAACAACGCGTAGACACCCACTTTGGTGAGTAGGCCAGCAAATAATGCAGATACCGCGACTGGACCTGTGTGATAAGACGCAGGTAGCCAGAAAAATAACGGGAATGCCGCCGCTTTAATACCGAAGGCGACTAAGAACATCACGGCGATAACATCGACCAAGCCATCATTTTCGGTGCTGCCGAGCTTGACCGCAATATCCGCCATATTCAAGCTGCCGACGACACCGTAAGTTAAGCCGATAGCACTTAAGAATATCGCAGATGAAAGCAAGTTCAGCGTCACATACTTGACCGCACCTTCCATTTGCGCGCGCTCGCCACCAAGAATTAACAGCGCGAATGACGCAATCAGCATGACTTCAAACCACACGTAGAGGTTGAAGATATCGCCAGTCAAAAATGAGCCTGCAACACCCGCTAATAGCAAATGCATTAACGGGTAATAGCCAAACTTTTCATGCGCAGGCGACGCTGAAGCCAATGAATAGATAGCAATCGCCAGTGCCATCATGCCGGTCAAAACCACCATGATAGCCGCTAACATGTCGGCCACTAAAGTAATGCCGTAAGGCGCCTCCCAGTTGCCCATGTACATCACTACATGGCCTTGTTGATAGACACTGATTAACAGCCAAATACTAGCCGCTAATAGGGCACTGCTGCCGACAATCGATAGAATGCGCTGCGCCAAGTTGCTGCGCCACAAAGCGACACACAGAGTACCCGTGAGCAGCGGAATAACGATAGGTAATGCAACTTCTAAACTCACGTGTCGGTATCCTTCATCTGGTCAAGATTATCGGTATGCAAAATGTTGTATGCGCGGTGGATAAGCACCACGGCGAAGGCAAGTACACCAAATGCAATTACGATAGCGGTCAAAATCAATGCTTGCGGTAGCGGGTCAGCGATGGGGCCGTCAGGCATAAGCGCACCTTCTGCAATCAGCGGTGGTGCACCTGGCGTCAGGCCTGCGGATGTGAATATCAGCAGATTCGCTGCATTCGACAGTAGCATCAAGCCGATAACCAGCTTAACGATACTGCGTCGGAGCATCATATAAATAGCTGCAGCATATAAAAGGCCTACAGCGATGGCCAAAAGGGGTTCCATTCTCTCTCCTTGGTTAGTGCTCTTCTGTTTCAGTCAGTGCAATAAGCATCAGCATGACTGAACCAAAGACAGTGAAGTAAACACCGATATCAAAAATCAGTGGCGTATTCATTTTCAGGTAGCCGCCGCCCGGTAGCGGAATGTCCCACCACTGTGCGGTGAGTAGTGGTTCACCTGCTAATAGCGCAGGGAAGATAGATACCATACCGAAAATCAGCCCGACACCAATCAGGTTGCGTGGGTCAACCCGCATCAGATCGCGCGTGACCGTGGCACCGAAGGTGAACAGGTAAAGTGCAAATGCACCTGAAGCGACCAGCCCAGCGATAAAACCGCCGCCAGGTTCATCATGCCCGCGCAGGAGCAAAAATATAGAAAATACCAGCTGTAGCGGCACCAAATAACGTGCCGCGACATGCAAAATGAGCGTACCAGGTTTCATCATTGCTTAGGCGCTCCTTTCTTTGGATCAGAGGTGTTTGTAGCTTGAGTATCCGACTCAGGATCATCTGACCCACCGCGTGGTTCATTCATATCAGGGTTAATGTCTTGTTGGTGCGCCTGACTTTCTTCACTGTAGTCATGCACCCCGTCATGTTGAGCATTCTTCTTGATCATTTTGGGATTGCTGTTCGCTACGTCGGCGCGCGCTTTGCCTTCTTGCTTGGCAGCGGCATCGACCTCTGGGTCGTGCTCAATATCGGGCACAGCATCAACAATGTTTTGCTCCTCCAGCATGCGCTGGTGAATCTCTTCAAGTGAATGCACGATGTCTTTTTCTGGCACTCGTTTCGGCGGTAAAATTAACGTACCGGCATAGTGGTTCGAGCCTGGTGCAGTCTTCGGATTGAATTTAATCATCGCGTAGACACCCATAGCTGCCAGTGCAAGTACAAAGATTTCACCGAGAGTATCAAGCGCCCGGTAGTCAACCAAAATAACGTTCACAATATTGCGACCATGGGCTTCAGGCACCGAGTTCGCAATCATGAAGTCTGAAATAGGGGTGAAGTCTTGAACTTCTATCGTCACCATAATCAGTAAGGTCATCAGGCCGCCAGTCAGGATAGCCACAAATGCGTCACTGATGCGGTCGGACGTGGACGAGATATTGGCAAATGATGGCAAGCGGAAAAGCACTAATACCAGCAAAATGACCGTCAAGGTTTCCACCAGGATTTGAGTAATACCAAGGTCTGGCGCCGAGAATAAAATGAAGATCATTGCCACCGAGAAGCCGACAGCTCCCATGTAGGCTACGGCACCTAAGCGTGAGTGAGTTAACACTGCAGCGGCGGCGCCGGCGACCAGCATCGCAACGGCGAACACTTCGTAGAACGATACGTTCAAGTCGAAGTTCCAGTGCACCTGATAGCGAGCGAATAAGGTGTAACCGGTAATCGCGATAAAGCTCACAATGATCAGGCGCAGATAGTTACGCATCGAGCCATTTTGTAACAGACGCGTTTGCCATTCCGCCGTAAACACTAACCCGTCCATGAACTTGAAATAGCCGCTCTCAGGGCCACGCGCAATCACAGGGTCAAGCTTACGCAACTGGGTGTAAACTTTGTCCCAGTTTTTAAATAACAAGAAGCCCAATCCAATGCTGACCAAAGAAATAATCAGCGCGGCGTTAATGCCATGCCAAAGAGACAGATAGCCGTCAATTTCGCCACCGGCAACCGCATAGGTCGCTGGCAAGGTGAAGTAGCTGCCTGCTAAACCGGGTAACAACCCAGCCAATAACGACAGCACAACCAAGATGACAGGGCCTATCAGCATGCCAGTTGGCGCTTCGTGAATATCATCGGCGTTCTTAGCGGCTTTAAATTCACCAAAAAACGGGCGAATAGCGACCAGGCCAGCGACACACACAACAAAAATCGACGACAGTATTACCATGCCCAAAATAACAACGTTGAACATGTTCTCAAGTACGGACTCGAGCAAGAGTTCTTTGGCCACAAAGCCGAACAATGGGGGAATACCCGCCAAGGACAATGCTGCGATGATGGTACAAGCAGCGGTCACCGGAAGCTTTTTACGCAGGCCGCCTAGTTCGCGCACATCACGTGTGCCTGCCTCATGGTCGACAGAGCCTGCCAGCATGAACAGCGCGCCCTTGTATAGCGAGTGCGCAAGTAAATAGGCGGCAAAGCCGATCATGGCTAACTCTGTGCCAATGCCGAGCAGTAAGGTTAAGGTACCCAGTGCCATTAAGGTTGAGTACGCGAGTAGCTTTTTCAGGTCCGTATTGCGCAGTGCTAAGAATGCGCCGGTCAGCATGGTAAAGGCACCCACGCTGGTCAATACAGTCACCCACAACTCGGTACCGCCTAGCTCAGGCTGTAACCGCGCAAGCAGATAAATACCAGCTTTTACCATGGTCGCCGAGTGCAAGTAGGCACTCACCGGTGTCGGTGCAGCCATGGCATTGGGCAACCAAAAATGGAATGGGAATTGGGCTGATTTGGTGAATGCGCCAAGTAGCAAACACACCATCATGCCGGTGTACCACGGGTGCTCGGTAAGGACTTCTGAGCTATTGAAAATTTCTTGGAGTGAGTAACTACCGCCTACTGTGGCTAGCATAATCAAGCCAGCGAGCAGGGCCAGACCACCACCAACGGTGACTATCAAACCTTGCAAAGCCGCTTTACGTGCATCCGCACTTTGGTGATTAAACCCGATCAGCATGTAAGAGGTGATACTGGTTAATTCCCAAAATACGAACAGGGTAATCAGGTTATCTGCCAGCACCAGGCCCAGCATCGAGGCCATGAATGACAGCAAAATGACTAAAAAGCGATTTAGGTTTTCATGACCTTTCAGGTACGCGCCTGCGTACAGCACAATAAATGTACCGATACCGCAAATCAGTAGCGCAAACAGCAACGATAGGCCGTCTAACACCATGTCAAAGGAAATGCCCAGGCCGGGAATCCACTGATAGGCATGAACTATGGTTTCGCCACTTGCTACCGCAGGAATATGGCTTGCGAACCATAGGGTTAAGGTAGCAGGCACGAGAGCCAGCAGGGTGCTAGTGCGCCCCTGTAATTTTGGATATAGCCACGGCGTCAAGGCAGCGGCAATGAAAATGACCAGTACGGCTAATTGCATGATGAGTCCTAGTCCCAGTTAAAGCTAAAGCGCAAATTCGAATGAAAACGACAGCTTCAATCACATAAGGTTATTAACTTACCACAGAAAAAAAATCTTGGTAAAGAGAATGTGAAGATGATGATGCCCCGCCAATGCTACAAATGTGTGTATAATGCCCCGCAAATTTTAGTTCAAATTCGTCCCTTTGAGAGCAAAATCATGACAGGTTGGTTGATTATCGCGGGTGTTGTGTTGGTTATACTGTATTTAGTCCTTTTTGGTTCTAATGCAATTGCCGCTTTTAGTGTTAATAATCAAGGTATTAAAGTTAAAAAGGGGTCTTTCTCCCCTGCCTTTCTAAATGAAGCGGAACGGGTGTTAAAAGGTGCCAAAGGCGTGGTTAAAGTCGAGCCTGAGCACAACTACATGGTGTTGAAATTCCATGGTCAATTTAGTGACCAGCAACGCCAAGCCATGACCAATATTTTTCCACAGGAAAATTATCGGTCCGTTTGCTCAGCTTTTAAGCAGTTCCGCTAAAATAAACTTCGGTACATACGTTCGGCGTAATCGTCGGTCATGCCTGCGATGTAATCGCACAAGGCGCGATCGGCGCCAATTTGACCTTGGTTATCGAATGCCTGTTGCCAACGCTCACGTGTGTTGCGTGGTAGTAAACGGGTTGGTTCTGTATGAAATGCAGCGAACAGGTCGAGCAGCATATGTTGGCTGCGATAGCGCAGTTGCTGAATTTCAGGTTGGTTAATCACGTATTCGAACACCACCGACGGTG
>JAMCRH010000193.1:5554-8580 GCA_023380515.1 Gammaproteobacteria bacterium
AAATTATCGGTCCGTTTGCCCAGCGTTTAAGCAGTTCCGCTAAGGAGCGACTGTTTCAGTGGCTAAAAGGTGTTCGTGGTGAACACGGTAAGCCGCTAAAACTTTGGGTAAGTAATCGCGAGTCTCTTGGTAAGGCAAGTTAGATAATAGAGACGCTTCGACCTCTTCAGGATTCATTTGGTTGATTACGCTGACTGCGGCTGAAAGTTGCCGACGTCCCTCCGGATGAAATACCCGTGCAACATTGCCTGCACCAGTATTGTATGCGGCTATAGTGCATAAAAGCCTATTGTGTGGGTCATGAATGGCAGCCAAATAGGTGGTGTCTAACAAGGACAAATAGCCAATCCCGAAGTGCATATTGGTCAATGGCTCAAATAGCTCTTCTGCTGACGGTTCAGCATTGATTTGGTTGAGCCTGCGGTTTACGTCCAGTCCTGCTGAATGAGGAACAATTTGCATTAAACCAAATGCAGGAATATGCGATTGCGCCAGCGGGTTGAAGGAGGACTCAACTTGCGCCACAGCGAGAATCAATGCAGGGTCGATTTGAAATTGCTCGCCAAGCTGTCGTGCATGGGCTACATAAGGCGCTGCGCGCCGAATTGAGAGTGCATGCTGGTCTAGCTGCAACGACATGGTAGCAATTCTCTTTGCGGGTAAGTTGGTCGCGTAATCTAAGGCGGGATCTTCAGACTCTGTTGGTTGGCGAGCCGATGTCACCGAATGCTGAATAGTTGCCGACTCTAAAGCCAAATCACTGACTTCAGTACCATAAAATGTTGTAAGTAATGAGCGTGAATCATTGATGGAGTCGAGAGATAACACAGGGTCGTCAGCTGCATACTGCGCTACGCTGATTTCGCTTAATTCACGGAGCCATACTGCGCTACGCTGATTTCGCTTAATTCACGGAGCATGGTATTGAGATCTGACGTAGTAGGTTCCGAACCATCAATATATTCCAAGTTGATGGTGGCGTTTTCGTAGTCAAGAATCACACGGCGTTGCATATCCTCAGAATATTGCACTAAGGTAGTTTGATTGGACAGCAAGGTGGCACCGCCCCAATTTTCTTCAACGCGTTGCAAGTACTGCTGCCTGCGCTCGAGATAAGCATCCTTATACTCGGCGAACCGAGCATCCCGAGCTGCGCGCCACTCATCGAATGACTGCACCCCAAAAGAAGAATGGCTTAGCAGTCCTGTAGCTATCGCTAAAGTAATCAACGCCGTGTGTTTTCTCATGACTCTACGCGCTCTCTAATTGCATCAAGCTCCCGATTCGCCTCTTCCATCAGGAAGCGTTGATATAGTGCAGGATCGTCAGTCAGTTCAGCTTCGGCAATCAAACGTTCAAGATTGACTTGATAGTGTTCCGCATCCAAGCCGACTAACACAAATACACCACCTGTTGGGCTGGCTGCGGTCTGATACACCCGAGAGTGTTGAAGCTGCATGGCCGTCACACTCTGTTGAATACGTTCTGCGTTACTAATCCCAACACTTTCACCATCAATTGTCTGATCACTAATAACTTGTTGCATCCGAGCATGAACAAACGAGCTAAAGTTATTGGCTATTTGACTGCGCGCATCCAGTGTTGCAGTGTCGATCATCATGCTCATTCCAGAGCTCATACTGGGTGCAAAACCAACACCCTGTAGCATTAAGCCTTCGACTGGTACATGGCAGACCCATTGGGGGGCTGCGACTGTTGGCTCGTCAGGGAAATAGCACTGTCCATAACTTAGCTTGGTACTTGGTGCGCTCTGACAGGCAGTCAGTACCAGAACTACAGACAGCATCAATCCGTGTTTAAAATTCAACATGCAACTCACCATAGGCTGCGTTGGCAGCTTCCTAAAAGACTCATGTAACCGTCAGGGCAATTACCTTGACGAATGCGGGCGACATCACCAGCTTGGATACGATCAGCTTGATCGATGTCACGAATAATGACGAAAGAGCCTGTGCGATCAACTTGTGAGCTAATTACACCTGAGGCTATGCGTACTTCTTCCATGTATTCTTGCTGAGTTAGTGCGTCGGTACGCAGTTCACGACGGAAAATCTCAACGTCGCGGCCCTGCTGAGCACCACGTGAACTATCTGCTGTGATGCGGAAAAGCGCAACTTTACCGCCATTGGCATTGCGGCGCTCAGTTACGTAGAAGTTAGGTGCCATGGCGTTTGCGATTGCGGTTTGCTCTTGTGCCAGTGCACGTTGAATCGCGCTGGAAAGGAGACCTGCAGCTTGACCCTCAGTGACAGGGCAGTTGCGGTTATTACTATCTTCCCGTGATGACGCGCTACCCTCTAAGTTAAAAGTTTCTATCGGGTGCATGTCTGGCAATTCATAAGCTCTTACCTGAACACGCACAGAGCCACTATATGAGCAGTAAGCTGGAATTGTATTGCGGCGCCCTTTTTTATCCGTGTAGGAGTCTCGCTCGTTAAAAGAGCTACCCCAGCCAGCATTGGTGACGCGGCTAAACAGCACAATGTTGGCAGCTTGAGGCCCTTGAGTGCGGTATTGACCTAGTTTTTCTGCAGCGATGAGTTCATCGGCCATACTCTCAGCCCGGTCACGCTCAAGCACACGCGTGCCGGCGCGAATGAGCGCTTGCTCTAAATCGTTATAAAGCTGACGCGACACTAATTCTCCCGCTTGAGTTTCAAACTCAGGCGGTAAAAGCACGACGCGCTGTTCTTGATTCATCTCATCTGGCGTCGGTGCGAATGCTGCTAGTGGCAAGTTGACGCTTTGTGCAGATGACAAATCAACATCCGTTGATTTACAAGCGCTTAGTGCAAGCGCGGAAGCGACTGCGATGGTTGCGATTTTTATTTCCTGTCGCATTACATATCCCCTGTATGTAGTTAAAAATTCATTCCTAAAAGTTTCCATAAGCCCACGTCTGTTATTTGTCTCGCTGTTATCATGGCTACATTACGATCGGCCGCGTTTTCGCTAACAACTGACGTGGCTTATGGAAACTTTTAGGAATGAATTTTTAACTACAT
>JAMCRH010000194.1 GCA_023380515.1 Gammaproteobacteria bacterium
ACGCCGCATCGAACATTTTTATGGGCATTACCCGCCCTGAAGATCTGTCGTTAGCCGCGCCGGTGCGTGTGGCTGAGGGCAGTGAAAATTCAGGCGGTGGTGTGTTGTCATTTAATGGCATGCAATCAGTGGATAACTTCTTTGATGGCAACGCGCTGGCGGGCGATGCCCCAGTACAACTTGAATACCTTGGTTTTGCCAACGGACAACACCAACTAGCTGTGCGCACTAATGACGGCGATATTATTGGCTATTACGAAGGCACCAATATGAATAACGTACTGTCGCGGGCGGTCGAGTGGGACGGCGTTGGTCCGCAGCCGACCGATGCAGCTTTTGCAGCGACGCCGCAGCTGTATGATTTTACGCCCGACTATGATGTAACGATTGTCGGAAACCCGGACACAGGCGACACTTTCAATATTGAGTACAACACTAATGGCTTTGCCGACAATAGCAACAGTGTCGCTATGAGTGAATTGCAGCGCGAAAAAACACTGCGCCGCAACCCTGTGGTTGAAGGTGAAAAAAATATGATGACCTTCAACGAAGGGTATGGCCGCTTAGTGTCGGACGTGGGTAACAAAGTTGCCCAAGCGCGCACGGCCGATGAAGCAGCAAGGGCTTTGTTGGAGCAGTCCACCGGATTCTACGAGTCAGTGTCGGGTGTGAGTTTGGATGAAGAAGCCTCGAACTTGCTCAAATACGAGCAGTCGTTTAATGCTGCAGCGCGCATTATTACGGTGTCACAAACCATATTTGACACCTTATTGAACGCGACCCGTTAACTGTTTACCCAAAAGCGCCGATAACGACGTAGGGCGGGTCATGCCTGCCGCCGCGCAAAACCAGACAACAAACACCGTTCCCCACGAAAGGAGGCATTAACATGCGATTATCCACCAGCCAAATTTATGACAAGGGCTTAAGCTCAGTCATTGATCGCCAGAACAAGCTGGTTAAAGTGCAAGATCAGATCGCACGCGAAACCAAAATTCTGACGCCCGCAGACGACCCCGCAGGTAAAGCACAAACCTTAGCGCTGACCGACCGGATTAAGCAGAACGAGCAGTTTCAGAAGAACTCGCAGTTGGTGTTGAATGACTTGTCGCGGCAAGAGTCGGTGCTGAAGAATGTTACAGACTCATTATTCCGAGCGAAAGAGCTGTTTGTTCAGGCGGGTAACGGGGCGTATGACTTTACTGACCGTCAATCCTTGGCGCTGGAAATTGAAGTGCTCAGAGATAACGTGCTGGACATGATGAATGCTCAGAGTGAAAATGGGGATTTTCTTTTCTCAGGTTATCAAACTGAGCAAATTCCATTTACATTTGATGACGTGACCGGCGTCTACCAATACCAAGGCGACAATGGCGCAAAAAAGGTACAAGTAACGCCGAGCCTTCAATTACAGTCTTCTACGTCTGGAGCTGAAGCATTCCAGAAAACACCGGTTCAGCTGAATGCTCGGCCTGGAAATGTTTCTGGGGACCTAACAGGTGCGTCGACTTTGATTGCTGACCGTGATTTATTTAACCAGTTTCATGCGAATAACTATGATAAACAGAATCCTGCTAACAATGTTTACACAGTCGAGTTTAACGGTGGTGATTTTACCGTATTGGATGCTCAGGGGAATGCGCTCCAAACCGGGGCTTATACTCCAGGGGAGGCTGTTGAATTTAATGGCATGCAATTATTTCCACAGGGTGATGCGACTGACGGCAGTACGGTGGAGTTTCGTTTAGGTCAACCACAGCAAAATATTGCCACTGTGTTAAATGACATGGTAAACGCGCTCAATGACCCGAATTTGAATGAGGCGCAATTAGCTCAAGCCATAGAATTTGGGTTAGCCGATCTGGCATCAGCAGAAACGAGCTTAGGCAGTGTTAGAGCGAGGACGGGAAGTCGAATGAATAGCGCAGAAACTGCCATATTAACCAATACTGACTTTGAAATTGCCAACAAAGAAACTCGGTCACGTATTCAAGACGTTGACTATGCTGAAGCTATGACAGAGTTGATCAAACAAGATATTGCGCTGCAGGCGGCGCAAGCGACATTTACACGTATCACTCGTTTAAGCTTGTTTGATTACCTTCGCTAACATACAAGGGCAGGCTCCGCCTGCCGTGCAGCAGTGGTTAAACGTCAGGCAGGGCCTGACCTACCATTATCAACCCCCCGCAAAAAATTTAAATAATTTTCTAAAGAAACTCCAACCCCTGCCGTTACATAAACCAAGCAAGACGCACTATGCGAAAAAATATTAACAGCCCCATAGGCTAGGAGAACTACTATGTCTTTATATGTAAACACCAACGTTTCATCTCTAAATGCACAACGTCAGTTAATGACTTCAAGCAATGGTTTAAATACTGCGTTTGAGCGTCTTTCATCAGGATCTCGTATCAATAGTGCTGCAGATGATGCTGCAGGCTTACAGATTACTAACCGCATGACCTCGCAAATCAACGGCCTGAACCAGGCTGTGCGTAATGCCAACGATGGTATCTCTGTTGCGCAAACAGCAGAAGGCGCCATGCAGGAAACTACTAACATGCTGCAACGTATGCGTGAGTTGGTAGTTCAGGCTGATAACGGTATAAACAGTGAAGCTGACTTGACCGCAATTCATGAAGAGATTAATGAAATTGTTGTTGAAATCGACCGTATCGCAGGAACTACACAGTTTTCAGGTACGAATTTGCTGGATGGTAGCTATGATAAAAGCTTTTTGGTCGGTGCTAATGGTAATGAGAGCGAGCGGGTAGGTATTAATATTGGTAATATGACCGCCGCAGAACTTTTGGGAGCTGCGAATGCTGCGGCATTCGACCCAGCTGATGCTTCTGCTAGTGGTGTTATCGCAAATGGCGCTTTGGATGTTAGAGCAGCGGGTTTTAGTTCAGAGGATACTTTAACTGCGATTGACGCAGCCATTGCTACAGTAGGCTCTGAGCGGGCAACCTTAGGTGCTACCCAAAACCGTCTGCAATCGACCATTGCTAACTTGAGTAATGTTTCTGAAAATGTATCAGCAGCACGCTCGCGCATTATGGATACTGACTTTGCGGCTGAAACTGCAAACCTGACTAAGTTCCAGATCACTCAACAGGCGAGTACCAGTATATTGGCGCAGGCGAACCAGCGCCCGCAGGCAGCTTTGTCACTGTTGGGTTAAGTTTAAAAACGCCAGTCAAATCCGACTTCCGCGGGCTGCCCTTTAGGGCAACTCCGGGGGAAAGAGCCGACCATTCAGGGAAAGGGGATATGGGGCGCTCTGGGTGGTCGGCAGACCTTTTTCAAAAAGCCAGTTCACACCGAACTGGCTTTTTGCTGTCTTAATGCAGAGTCGGGTGAGTCTTTATAAAGCCCATATTTGGACTTTCCTTGGAAAAGGTGTAATCTATTGTGCAGGGAAAACGCGTTGGAGGTAACTATGCAGCAAACAAATTACTCCCGGATTACAACGGTTTCTGCTTTTAAGAAAAACCTGGCTTCAATGGATGTATCTGAACCTGTGGTGGTAACCCAGAATGGTGAACCACTCTATGTTGTTCAGGACCCGGTTCAGTTTACTATGCAGCAGGAGCAGATGGCTTTACTTCGCTTGTTGTCTTTTGCTGAAAAAGATGTAGAAGCAGGCAAAACTGCTTCATCTGCCAGTTTACGAAAAGGACTTCGAGAGTGGGCAAAGGGTGAAAATAATACTCAGCCACCCTCATAGCACACCTCGTTGTGAAGAAACCAGCGCTGTTGGCATGACTAATTATCGTGATTATATAGATTCCGGACTTTGTTTGCGGGTTATTTATCGGGTGGATAAGGCCGATAATACTATTTACGCACTGTTTTTTAGCCAAGCAACGACAATACTGCCGATGGCCGTTGATTAGCCTGCGCCAGAATCGCGATACTCGCCTGCTGCATAATCTGGAAACGGACAAGCTTTGCCGTTTCTGCGGCAAAGTCTG
>JAMCRH010000195.1 GCA_023380515.1 Gammaproteobacteria bacterium
AACTGGGTGGCAAATACCACCCAGAGTGGGATTTACGCGGCATTCACCAAGACATGTGGGTGTTTTTCCGCACCGGCCGTGACCTGGCCAATAGTCGTGTTTGGCCGCAATGGGCAGCCGGTAATGAGTTTGAAGCGAAGCGCTTAGAAACCGAAGACATGCGCCGTTAATCATTACGCAATTATGTTATTGAAAGCTGGAAGCCGCTCGCGTCCTCCAGCTTTTTTTGTGCTTCCTTAAGCGGAAAGAGCGACGCGCTGGGTGTGCTGCCAGAGCCGTTGATGTAGGTTAGCAATCGGTTCATAGGCGCCGTTTGCGAGCCAGCTTGCCAATTCAGGACCCACATCTGGCCATTCCATACGGATAGTGAGATTGCTTTCGAGCCACTGCTCGACGTAGTTAGCATTGAGTGAGTCCATGACTGACGCAAGCTGGCGACTCGCCAAGCAATGCGCATTTGCAAGCTGCTCAAATTGCCCCGACAACGGTTTTACCAAGAGTTTTTTGCCATAGGCAAGCGCTTCACTGCTGGTTTCGAAGCCTGCGTTAGCAATCACGCCTTCTGCGCGAGCGAAGGCGTTGGCAAAGCCTTGCCGCGATGGCGGAAAGCATTGAATGTGACCATTGTCCTGACGCTGTGCATCAGGGTGGTACACTGCAAACTGATACTCAGGAAAGTTCTGTAAGAGCGCCAATACTTGAGGCAAGGGTTCAAACGGCAAATACACCAAAATTTCTTGGCTCAGGGTCGGCAAAGCACCTGCGGGCTGGTGAATCAATGGCGGTAGCACATGCGCACCAATGTCTTCCCAGTGCATTCCGACCGTCACATCACACGGAGCAAATTGGCGCAGCATGGCGCGCTGAAGCAATGTCGTCGGCAATGCTGGTGTTTGCTTAAAGAATGCGTACTGACGGCCCAAGCCGATACAACGAACACCTTGACGGCGAGCCGCCCAAGCGGTCACCGGCTCAAAATCAGTGACCACTAAGTCATAGCGACTAAGGTCTAAATCTCGAACGTCTTGCCAAAACTGCGTCCACGGGTTGTGGCTGAGGGTATCCAGCACGGAAACACGACCATCGCGCACCTGAAAGCTCAAACCTTGACGCCACTGGTAGTCACCGAAGGCTTCCATGTCGAATAATTTTTCTGGGGCACGACCAGATACTAAAAAATCGGTTTGCACCTCAGGATAGAACGACAGCGCTTGCGCTAACGCATGACAGCGGCTGATATGGCCATTTCCCGTGCCTTGAACACCAATTAATATCTTCATGTGTGCATCCTTTTAGCGAGACTCAGTGCTTAAATTGCACCGCTCAGTGACAATGCCAACCAAGCGAGAGCAGAACCTAATGCCGCCCCAGCCAGAATGTCGGTCGGGTAATGCACACCTAAGGCAATACGCGACAAGCCAACTAATGCAGCCCAAATAAACACCGGGATAGCGAGAGCTGGCAACATGGCCGCGGTGACTGTCGCAAATAGAAATGCTGCCGTGGTGTGGCCAGAAGGAAAACTGAATTTATCGCTCGCTTGAATTAAAGAAGCAAAGTGCGGCAAGCGAGAGTACGGGCGACTGCGGCGCAGGGTGTTCTTCAGTAGCCAATAGATCGGAAGTTCGAGAGCGAAAGCAAGCAATAAAATTTGCAGAACCGGCAGCGCCAAGGGCGAACCGACGGCAAACAATGCGAGGCTAAAAATCAGGTAGCCATAGCCATCACCTGAGCGTGATATCCAGCGCGCTAACGCACCATCACCAGGTCGACGCAACTGTTGACTGAGCCAACAAAAGCAGCGATCTTCGAACTGCTGAACCTGCATCCACTTGGTCAACGGCGGCGATTTTCGATTACTTGCAAGGCTTGACGTTTTCATCATCATGGCTCCCGTCTTTCAATTGCAGCTAGTGTAGGCGGGGGCGATGACAGATTTGTTACAGCGCGATGATCGTTTGGTTAATTATTCGCCAGCCTCGGGCTTCCTTTCTGCGCTTGGTTCTTGCTTTCTGAGTGGGGCCTGAGGCATGATGCAAGCCTCTTTGCAACGATACAGAAACGGCTAGGAAAATGACGCCATGATGCAACTATTCGGAAGTTTTACCTCACCATTTGTCCGTCATATTCGGATAGCCTTGGCGGACACTGGTTTAGCTCATGATTTTGTCGAAACTGATTATGGCCAGAGTGCGGTTGGTTCACCAGCACAGCGAGTGCCATTTTTACGCACCGAAGTCAGTGGCAGAACACTGCAGCTGAACGATTCCACTTCAATTCTTAAGTTTATCCGCGAGTCGGCCGGAGAGTCGTTCTGCGCCGACGTCGAGTCACTGGATTTATACTGCTTGATTAATACCGCTCTCGACACCACAGTTAATCTGTTTTTACTTGAGCGCGAAGGCTTAACGAGCGATGCAAATCCGTATCTACAACGGCAAGCTGCTCGCATTCAAACGTCGTTACAAGCACTGGAAGACTATCCTTGGCCAGCCCAATTGCCATGGAATGATGCTGGTATTCGCTTGGCCTGCTTTATGGATTGGGCACTTTTCCGTCAGCGTTTAGACTTTAGCAACTATCCAAAGTTACTGAAATTACTCAACGATGCGAAAGCTCAGCCATCGTTTGTTGCCACCGCACCGCCTCAGGGTTAATCAGTCATGGCCGCTGAACGTCGCGCATTTCTCTTGGCGTTAGCGGCCGTTTTGTTATGGTCGACAGTCGCGACTGCATTTAAAATCACGCTAACCTATCTCTCACCACTGCAAATGGTTGCGGCAGCAAGTGCAGTTTCTTTTATGTTTTTGCTCATCGTGATTTTGGTGCAACAGCGCCAGCACGAAATCATTCCCGAGCTACGCAAACACTTTCGCTATTATCTCATTCTCGGTTTGTTAAACCCGTTGGTTTACTACCTCGTTTTGTTTCAAGCCTATACCTTGCTGCCAGCCTCTCAAGCACAACCATTAAATTACACCTGGGCGATTGCATTAACGCTCATGGCGGCATTATTTCTCGGGCAAAAAATCAGAAAGCGGGACTGGATCGCCTGTGTACTTGGTTATTTAGGTGTATTAGTGATCGCCACTCGCGGCGATATCCTCGGCCTTAATTTCACCAGTGCTGCGGGCGTTGGCTGGGCGTTACTATCGACTTTCCTGTGGGCGGGCTATTGGATTTTAAATACCCGCCATAGCTCCGAGCCTGTTTTAACCTTATTGGTTTGCTTTGGAATCTCATTACCATTTTCAATTGGTGCGAGTTGGTACTTTAGCGACTGGAGTGGAATTCCTTGGCAAGGCTGGGCCGCCGTGACTTACGTCGGTCTATTTGAAATGGGCTTAACTTTCGTGTTGTGGCTAAAAGCGATGAAATTGACGCAAAACACCGCAAAAATAAGCAATTTGATCTTTATTTCACCATTTATCTCGTTAGTCTTACTCGCCGTTATCATTGGCGAAACGATTTATCCGGCGACTGTGATTGGCCTCATTTTGATTGTTAGTGGATTGGTCATTCAACAATGGCGCCGGCGCACGCGTGTGGCCGGCGAAGGTTGAGGTTAGCTACCGTTAAACAGCACAGTGACAACGACACCCGCTGCAAAGCCAACCAGTAACGCCAAGCAGGTTGGTAATAACCAAACTGGTTTAGCATGGCCTTGATGGCTAGTCGTTGCTTGCGACAACAAGTCTTCCCGTGCCACCTCGAGTACCGCACAAATTGCGTTGCAGGTTTCTAAAGATCCTTGCCCTTGGCTTTCGACGCGCTGGATCGTGCGCAAACTCAGTCCAGCAACATCGCCCAACTGTTGTTGCGTCCAACCTTTTTGCAGGCGCTTTTCACGGACAATTTCTGCATTTACGTTCATTCCAAGGCCACCTTACCCAAAAAAGAAGTATTTCGTGAGCTTGGCAAACGTGTAGCCGACACCGTAACCAACCACAAGACCTATCAGTAAACTAGTAATCCAGCGCCAGGTCGATTGCTTCGGTTTTTCTCCTTTTTGCTCTTCCGCGAACAAGATAATTTCATCTTGGTCAATTAGCTGCTCGCCCCGGTAGAGCTCGGCGACATAAATGCCACGAAAGGCATCGCCCCAACTCCGTACGCCGACTTTCAAAGAAAGTGTTTCACCATCTACCTGAAAAGTATGGGTGCTCATTTTTCGATAAGACCGGTTTGTAGAAACAAGCTCGTCATTCAGGTAAATCTTCTCAGCGCCGCTGAAGCTCGAGAACCAGACGCGAACCTGATGACCTCGCACGTCGAAATAGAAGTTGCCGCCGCCACTCATCGACAGAGAGCTTGCGGGTGAGCTTTTAAGTTGGTTGTCGTTGTTCATGATTTAATCCTGTGTTGGGCTGAATTGCTTAAGGTCATTTCAGCACAGGGACGACAAAAAATCGGCGTCAATTATGTGTCAGGCACGCGTTTGTCATATGACAGTCAGCCGCCAAAGCTTTAATACTAGGTGTTTTTTGCACTATAGTTAATGACTAGATAAAAGTAGTTTCAAAAAAACAAGGACACTTGACGTATGGCGAAATCGGAAGCGAACGAAGAAACTTCATCTAAAAACTCAAATGAGTACTCGTATGAAAACTTAAGAACGCCAATTTATGGGCTATTCATTCTCGCCATTTTGTATACCTTCTACCTTGCCCATCAAATTGTTCTACCAATCGTGCTCGCTATTCTGGTGACGTTATTATTTTCGCCGGTCGTTGAAAAACTCTACAAGCGGTGGCGAGTTCCAAAGTCATTATCTGCGCTGCTCTTATTACTTAGTTTGCTTGCAGCGATGGCGGGTATTGTTACCGCTGTCAGTCAACCGCTACTTGAATGGGCCGCTCGAGCGCCACAAACACTCTCGCAACTACTGGTCGGTGACAGCGACATTCAACGTCATATCAGTACCATCACTGACACCGCAGCGCAAATTGAAGAACAACTCGAAGAACAAATGGGTGACAATGGCGCTGAAACGCCACAAACTGTCGTATTGCAAACCGATTCTTGGCGCAATCAACTCACTTCTGGCCTCTACCAAACTGCTTCTGGCGTCCTGTTAGCGCTTGCTTTAACCTATTTCTTGCTGGTGAGTGGCGACCGCATGCTACTCAACCTCGCGGATCAAATGAAACGTCGTAAGCGCCGGATTATGATGCAGATTATTCGCAGCGGCCAAGAACAAATTGCGCGTTACCTTGGCGTCATCACGCTAACAAATACCAGTATTGGTGTCGCCATCGGTCTCATCGCTTGGGCGATGGGCATGCCCTCTCCAGTGGTTTGGGGCCTCATTGTGGCGCTGACACGTTTTATCCCATACTTGGGTGTGTTTATTGCTTTTGCGCTGCTCACGGTCGTCTCCGTGACCACGTTTGACGAACTCTGGCAAATGGCCGTCGTACCACTTAGCTTTATGGCTATTAGCAGTCTCGTCGGCTTTTTCCTCGAACCTTATATTCATGGCATGCGACTTGCGGTTAACCCGGTGGTTATTTTTATTGCCATTTTCTTCTGGGGTTGGCTCTGGGGACCGATTGGTGTGTTCATTGCAGTGCCATTAATGACGGTGATTATGGTTGTGATTAGCCACATTCCACAAATGAACGGCGTTTATCAAGTGCTATCGAAGGACAGCGTTCAAGTCTTGCGTAAAAAGGAACAGTCATGAGTCGTGAATCCGAAGCGGACACAGAATACACCAGTGATACCAGCCTCTGTAAAACTAAACGTATTCAGGCGCGAATGTCCGACGTCGGCGGCATC
>JAMCRH010000196.1 GCA_023380515.1 Gammaproteobacteria bacterium
AAAGAGTCTTCTTTTCCATAATCACTATTGTCTTTAAGCCAACGCAGCAGTTTATGAAAAAACTGGTTTGCTTCTTTCAAAGACTTTGGTTTAAGAGGCGGGGCCATGCAGCGCCGAAGCTCAGGCATGTAAATATAGGGTGACGCCGCAATGTCGACTCTTCGCTCTTGATGGTGCTGGCGGCTGAACCTTAAGTTTGTGCGTCGTGTCTTGCGACGCATCAATGCCTCGCCCTTTTTTACCCACTTATCCAGCTCGGTGGGTGAGATGCCAAAGCGCTTAGCTGCTTGCTCAATAGCTTCTGTTAAAGCAAGGCCTTGATGCTCTTGTTGCTCGACCAATCGCAGGCTTTGATAAATCGTGATGATATCTGGTGATCTGTTCGGTGCTTCCAGCATTGTGTTGAGCGGATTTTGCATTGATGGATGGTAAGACTCAAACGTAGACTGTAAAAAAAGATTTTTACTGTAACTCTCCTTTTGATCTTGCCAGTAGTGAAGTAAAACGCTGGCGTGAGTTGGGCCTTTAAGTCCATGTCGATTACGCCAGCTCGTGAGCGCTGTTTTGGAGGGGAGGTTGAGTAGCGTGAGTTGCTGATCGATGCTTAGAGCAGAATTAAAACGTTGGTGAAGGGTTTTACCTAGCGCCCAGTCTAGCGAATGGCTATATGAGCTAAGTGTTTCCTCAGGGCTGGCATGGCCTGTCCATAACGCAAGCTGCCACAGCCGCTTACGAGATGGGCGGTGTTGGGGAGGTAGCCCTGCTAGGGTAGATATATCATCGTTAGCGTTGGGCATGGCCATTTTTTTGTGGTCATCTGTGGCCCACGTGGGTTCCAGCAGTTCATTCGGTTCTGACTCAAGCAGGCGTAGTAGCGTAAACGTCACGAAACTGTGGCGAAGGTGGTGATAACGAAGGTGTTTATCACCGCTAACTGCTTTAAGAGCAATTTGGATCGGTCGAAAAAACTCTTTGTCTTCCTTGAGTGAATAACCGTTTCCGCCACTAGAAAACAGTAGCTGTTTTTCGATGGAGCGAGTTGTATTTTCGCTACGGCGCTTTTGAATCAACTCGATTAAGAGCGTTCGCTCTTCAGGCATTAGTAGCCACAGGGGTAATCGACGGGTAGCGGAGTAGCTTTTGCCACTGTGGAATTGGTTTGCACGTACAATGACTTCACCTGATATTTCAGGGCTCTCGGGCAAATAGGCGATGTCTTGTACAAGCAGTGAAGCACACTCACTTCGACGAAGGCCTAGTCGATAGCCGAGCATTAATGCCAGCTGTTGCTCTGCTTGCAAGCGCTCATCTTGATAGGATGTCCCAATCATTGCGATTGCCCGACGGTATTCGGCGGGTGTAATAATATTTACATCTACGCGACGTTGATGCTGACCGGCGGCCTCAAACGCAATGGACGGAACAGCATAGGCGTTGGATAAATAATGATGAAAGTCGCGTAATCGACTTTGTGTTCTTATGCGGCTGGCCGATGTTTTAGTGTCATTGAGTACTGTCTCGTAAAGCTTTTCCCATTCGTCGGGTGTGGCGATTTCCAGCTCACCAATCATGTGCTCGTGAGCAATCAGCGAGCGTGCAATATTAGAAAGACAAGTGGTAACCGTGCTTATGGTGAGTTTAGATTTAACCCGACCTCCTCGACGGATTAGCTTCTTACACCAGCCCGCTAATAGCGTCACCATGACGCCGTTTGCCTCTGTATTGGCAAGAAAACTATCGACGTTAGTAAGTGCTTTGCTTTTTCCTATTTTTCTAGATGAGGAAGCTGAAAAACATGCTTGAAGCTGCCTTAATTGCTTCAACTGGTCAGGGTAATCGCCATGACGTTCAGGAAATACCTGAAAGGTTAGTTGAGTGTCTTTCTCGTCTTCGCTAACTTTATCGGTTGCGACAGATACTATCTGTTGACTGACTAGTCGATGCCATGCACTTGGTTGTAGCGATAAAGAGGCGTCTGCTTGGCTAGCGTAATGTGTCAAAAGAGGTGACATTTCCAGGGATGCTGACGTTTTTGCGACAGAAAGAAGCGCTGTTAGTTTCGTTCTAGCCAGTTCTTTGGAGAGGCGTTTGGCATAATAGAGCAGGCACGCTTCGGCGCTGTCAGATGGCGGCCAGCTGCGTCCACACTGCTGGAAGTAAGCCAATAACAATAGCTGGCTCATAGGGCTCAGAAAGAGGCGCCTATATTGGTACTGTTGTTCGTACTCCAGGACATCGTCAGGCGACACATCTAGGCCGGCTTTAGCCTGAGGGGTTATCTTTTTACTGCCTGATTTCTCGGCTTGAAGATCTTTTTTCAGCGTTAGATAGGCAATGTTCTGCTCAAACGCGATACCGTCAACGACGGCGTTAGGAACCTGCTTTAACCACTCCTTATTGAGTAAAGCGCCTTCGCGAATAAGCTGAAATAAAAAACGCCCTGCCAGCCATTTTTTTAATTCATTCGGATTAAGATTGGTAGGGGGCAATAATTGATCGTTCTAGCCAGTTCTTT
>JAMCRH010000197.1 GCA_023380515.1 Gammaproteobacteria bacterium
CTCGCTTGGGATTATTGACGCATCACTTCAATAATTAGCGCATTGCGACGCTGTGTAAAGCGAGGTGTCCATCCCATCATCCATGGGGGCTTATATTCGGCATCCATGCCTCATATACTCTGTCATCCCCTATGCCCCGCCTCTCACGCCTGCTCCTGCTGAATAAAGCTTGCCTGCTCCTGCTGAACTGACCTTGCTTGCCCTGCGCAACCTAGCTTGTCTGCCCCTACTCGTCTAATTTACTTCGCTATTGCGGGCGTCTTCTGCTCGCGTCGAGAGAGCGGTGATGACGGCTTTGACTAGGCTGGCTAATGGAATTGCGAAGAAAACGCCCCAAAAGCCCCACATCGCGCCAAATATAAGCACTGCGGCAATGATATAAACCGGATGTAAGGCAACGGCTTCTGAGAAGAGTATGGGCACCAACACGTTACCATCGAGGGCTTGGATGATGCCGTAAGCAAAGATTAACCAGAACAAGGTCATCGACGGGCCGAACTGGAACAAGCCGACTAACGCAATCGGAATGGTCACAACGGCGGCACCGATATATGGCACAAGTACCGAGAAACCAACGAGGGTCGCCAATAACGCCGAATAGCGCAGGTCAAATAAGTAAAACACGCCATACGAAACGACCCCAACAATAACGATTTCCAGCGCTTTTCCGCGGATATAGTTCATGATCTGGAGGTTCATTTCACTACCAACTTGGCTGATTAGGCGGCGCTGTTCTGGTAAAACTCGGTTAAAATGTTCTAAAAGCAGAACTTTGTCTTTGAGCATGAAGAACACGAGCAAGGGCACAATAATCATGTAAACCAAGAGCACGGCTAACAACATGAGTGTGTTCCATGAACGCTCAAGGATGGTTTGTCCCAGTGCCAATAATCGGTCATTCACTTTATCGGTAAACATTTGAATTTGGCTTGCGTCAATAAAGGTAGGCGCGATTTCTTCAACGCTCTCCATCATTTCCCGCCAGGCCTGGGCAATTTGTGGTAATTCGGCAAGTAGGTTGACACTCTGTTGCCAAATGACCGGAATTAAAAAGAATACGAATGCGAAAAACAAGGTGATAAACAGGGTGAACACGACGAGCACGGCATAAAGTCGTTTAAGTCCAACACGTTGCAGGCGATTCACTGGCCATTCAAGTAGGTAAGCAAGAGCTATTGCGACAAGTATCGGCGCGAGTACAGTACCGAAAAAGATGATAAGGCCGAAGCCAATCAGCAATAGTAGTGTCAGCGTGATCGCGTTAGGGTCGGAAAAACGGCGTTGAAACCAGTCACGTAAATATACAAGCATTTCAGCTTTTCCTCTCATAAATCCGGTCAGGCTCACCTGCCTTTTCGGGCTGTCACTCTATACTAACGCAGAATGCTCGACAATACCTACTGCCACCCTTAAACTCAAAGCGTGAACCTGAGGGGAAAGTTTTTCGTATCGAGGAACTACCACTGCCTTTTAACGTCCTAGGATATTATTGTAGACAAGGAGACTCCGGCGCATGTTGAAAGCCTTTTGGCCTAAGCTTTTATTGCTGTCATGCACGGCTTTACTAGTTTTTTTCGTGCCCTTTTCCCATCAGCAAGCGCAAGCCCAAAGCCGTGAGGTACCCACGATTGGTACAACCGGCGGTGCTTTTATGTCGATTGAACGCGAACGTTTAGTTGGCGAGCATTACATGCGTGAAGTCCGCGGTTTAGCGCCGATGATCGAAGACCCTGTCTTACGCGAATACTTAACCGGCGTGGGTAATCGATTAGTTCGCCATGCTGATAATGTGCGCTACCCTTTTCACTTTTTTTGGATTCGTGATGACAGTATCAACGCCTTTGCATTTTTAGGCGGCTATATCGGCATGCATTCAGGCTTAATGCTGGAAACACGTGACGAGTCAGAATTAGCTGCTGTCATAAGCCACGAGATTGCACACGTCACCCAACGGCATATTGCTCGCAATATGGAGCGCATGACAGCATCTGCCCCGCTCACCTTAGCGCAAGTATTAGGGGGCATTTTAATCGGAATTGTGAACCCGCAAGTTGGTATGGCAGTTCTGTCGACTGGTTTAGCAGGTGCTCAACAACGTGCGATTAACTACACCCGTCAGTTTGAATTAGAAGCTGACCGAGTTGGTATGACGACCCTTGCTCGGGCGGGTTATGACCCTGAGGGTGCGCCGCGCTTTTTCGGTCGTTTAGCGGCTCGCTACCGCTATGCGACGCAGTTACCACAGTTTTTAATGACTCACCCATTACCTGAATCGCGCATTGCTGACACGCAATCGCGTGCACAAGCGCTTGGCGCCCGACAACTGGAACCGTCACTCGACTATGAATTAGCGAAGATGCGCTTGCGGGTACGTTATTCGAGTCGCTCCGCGCGAGACATTTTACTCGACTTTAACGAAGAAGCGCGGCGTGTCTCTCATCCCGTTCAGCGCCAAGCGATTGAATATGGTCGTGCTCTCGCCCTGCACGAACTGCAGCGTTTTGACGAAGCGGATGCTATTATTACTAAGCTCCTCGCTGACGAACCAATGAATTTATTTTACCTCGACACGCGCACGGACGTTTACATCGGCCAGCAGCAGTATGACCGGGCGGTTGAATGGCTGACTCGTGAATATATGCGACGGCCGAACAATCAGGTCGTTACTCTGAATCTAGCTTACGCGGCCAATTATGCCGGTGAGTATCAACTCTCTCGAGCTGTGCTCAACGACTACCTCATTCACAATAAGCAAGATGTGGTGGCTTGGCAACTGCTGCAAGAAGCGCATCAACGCAACGGTAATGCGGTGGCTGCGCATGAAGCTACAGCAGAAATTCTCGCGTTGCGTAGTAATTTCCAGATGGCCATTGAAGAGCTGCACTCTGCTTTTAGTAAGACGCCAGAGTCACAATCAGCAAGTCGTCAACGTATTCAAGCTCGAGTTCAACAGTTCCGTGCTCTTGAAGCAGAAAAGAACCGTGCTTTTGACTTTTAGACAAAACTCAGTAAAGTGCAGCGCAAATGAAATCGAATCTTGAGGTAGCTATGAGTCAATTCACGATTTATCACAACCCGCGCTGTTCAAAAAGCCGCCAAACATTGCAGTTACTGCAAGACAATGGCATCGAGCCGCAAGTGATTGAGTATTTAAAGACCCCTCCATCGGCAGCTGACGTTTTGAGCATTGCTGCGAGCTTAGAGCAACCGGTCAGTGCGATACTCCGCACCAAAGAAGACGAATACAAACAATTGAATCTAGCAAGCTTCACTGGCGACGATGCGGCGCTCGCAGCTCTGGTCGCTGAATACCCAAAGCTTCTTGAGCGTCCAATTGTTGTTCGCCACTCAGACCAAGCAGCACGCATTGGTCGTCCACCTGAATTAGTTTTGGAGTTACTGTGAAACCTGCTTGGTTAACGTCTGCTGCGTTCTATCGCAAACTCACGCTCGTCTGTTATCCGGGGCTTTTATTCTTTGTCATTCTTTGGCATGCGGTGCTTGAGCCAAATGAATTTCTGAGTACCTGGCTAGTGTTACTGATTTGGGTAACCCCGTTGTTATTCCCGTTGAAGGGAATCTTGCAAGGCAACCCGTACACCCATGCATGGGCGAACTTTATTTTAATTTTCTACTTTCTTCACAGCTTAACGACATTGTGGACCCACCCAGATGAGCGTCTATGGGCAGCTATCGAGCTGCTCCTAACAACCGGCGCATTTATTGGTGCAACCTATTACGCCCGCTATCGCGGTCGTGAACTTGGGTTAGGTATTAAGCGGAAGAAAGATGAGGCGGTAGTCACCAACGCAGGCAAATCAACTGATTAAAGCATCAGTACCTGTTTTACAAATGGCACAGTCAGCCGACGCTGCTGTGCCATTGATGCTTTATCGAGACGATCAAGCAAGTCCATCAATACCTGCATATCCCGTTCAACGCGCAACAATAAAAATTCCCCTACTTCGCGAGATAATTCCAGCCCACGCATTTTCGCGTGCAATTGCAGCGCATGAACTTTGGCATCATCAGGCAATGGCTGGAGCTTAAATGTTACCGCTAGCTGCAAACGTGAGCGTAAGTCAGGTAAAGCAATAGCCAGTGAGTTGGCACCGTTTGCAGCGCTCATCACTAGCAGACTCTGACGTTGGTCACTAAAGCGATTAATCAAAGCAAATAGTGCTTCAGCCCACTCTCGATCGGCACAAACTTGGTCAATGTCATCAAGCACGACGAGATCATAATGCTCGAGTCCTTGCAGAATGACGTGAGCATCGGGTTGGTTCAATTCGCCAAGCGGCAAATAGATACTTTGTTGCCCCATATCAGCAGCTTGCTCACACAACGCACACAGCAAATGACTTTTGCCAGTGCCCGAAGGCCCAACCAAAAGCGTAAACTGTTGGTCGGCACGCCACTCGCTCTGATTCAATTGTAACAGGTGCCCAACAGCGGCCTCATTTTGCGTGCCAATAAAGGTTTTAAAGCTCGCATGTACCGGTAACTGCACGGGTAAGGCCAATTGCTGCGCAAACTCTGCACTACGCCTGCTATTTGAGTCCGCTACTGCCATTGAAACTCCACATCGGGCTCGGTACTGCGGGCTGGTTCTTGCTCAGAATCGACCAACTCACCAAAACTCAGGTCATTATCCTGCTGCGTTTCACGCAGCGCAGTGCGACGTACTCGGCGCTCGAAGTCGAGTGCTGTGGCAAGCGCATTGGCTCCGCCACGAACTTGTACTTGAAAATCAGCAACGCCTTGCTGGAAGCCTTGCAAGTGTACTCGTTGCACTTGGGCTTGCTGCTGCAACATAGTTTCTGCAGCAAGCACCTGACTCAACTGGCGTACATTGTGAATGCGAACCCAAATAGTTGCGAGTTCACGATCTTCGCGGCTAATAAACAATGCCGCAATTCGGTCTGAGACAGCGTTCACAAACTTTTCCGCCAACGCGGCTTCGTCAGGTGCCACAAAGAACTCATTAAAGCTGTTATCACCTACTAAAACTGTCACTTCGAGGACGAGCGGTAATGCTTCCAAATCTTCTTCGGTGACATCGCTATCAGCCAATTCGGTATTCTCGGGATCCGCCAAGCCATAATCGTCGTCAAGCTGACGATACATGCGCGCACTCACGATGCCATTCACTGGATAACGCTGCGAGGCACGAATGACCTCGCGCTGAAACCGTCCCCATACGTCGCGAGCACCAATCGACAATTGATCTTCCAAGTCCATCAACGGCATTAGAAACTCGACGCCACGTCTTTGCATGGTAGCACGCATACTATCGAGAAATTCTCGCTCTTCATTACGCGTGACCAGTCGCACGCCACGCTCGGGATGATCCTCAGCGAGCCAGAGTAATAAATTTGGACGCTGACCGGTCCAGATAGGCATGTTGACTTGTTGGAGTAATTGACGCACCCGGGTTTCGTCAAAACTAACCTGCAGATAGAGTTGGCCGTCACGTTGCTGATAACCAAACTGCAGGAGGTAATCGTTCACTTGGCGTAATTCAGCGCGTACACGATCGTATTCCAGTACTTCGGTGGTACCGGTTAAACGCACGAGCACATCGCGAAAAATGTTTGGCAGTTCACGTTGACGCTCATTCCGCGTTTGCCCTTCCACTGCAATTTCGCCACGCAATAAATCACTTAATTGCCCCTGATTGGCTGCCGCAGGCGCACTGTGCAACGTCATTGTTATCGCGAGGGTAATTAACAACATGAATGCCATGACAACGGTCATGCTAACAGATTGATTGGGCAACACCCGCTTGCCTTTACCTGCTGCTAATGAACTCTGGAACGAGCTTGTCTGTTGTTGCCCAACAGCTTCACTGCTGGAGAAAGTTTGCTTGCGCACAAAGACCGCCTTTTTAACTACGTTGCAGTGATAATAAACGCCTACCTAGGGAACAGCAAGTAACAAACTGTGGATAAGTACCGGAGAATTTTGGGGAAGTTGTGGCCAAATTTAATTCTCACTGTTAAAGTACCTGCTACCCCAAGAAAACATGACAAACCGTACTTGCGGACCCGACCACAAGGATCGCTGCCCCGATGCTCAGACAACAAATTCGCGCTGTCAGCTCACTACTCTCAACCATGACCCTCATCGGTCTCTGCGTCGGGATGACCAGTACCTTACTCGGTCTGCGCGGCACCATGGAAGGCTTCTCCACTGTTACTATCGGTTTGATCATGTCCGCCTACTTTGTAGGTTACCTGTTTGGTGCCACGCGTGCACCCAAAGACATTCGCCGGGTTGGCTATATTCGTGCCTTTGGTGGCTTAGCCGCCCTCGCCTCCGTGGCTGTCTTGGTGCAAGCAATTTGGATCGACCCCGTAGTATGGTTTGTCATGCGTTTCGTCAGTGGTTTCGCAATTTCAGCGCTATTTGTCATTGCTGAAAGTTGGTTGAACACCATGGCCGATAATCGCAATCGCGGTGCCATGTTGTCTGTTTATTTAGTCTTAATTTACGCAGGCTTGGTCGTCGGCCAATTAATTTTAGGTTTCGCTGACCCGGCGACGTTTGTGCCGTTTGCCATCATCGCACTCCTGATCAATTTATCGCTGATTCCGATTTTAGCCACAGTCACTGTCGAGCCGACCACGCACGAGGCACGTAAAGTACCGCTGAAACTGTTACTGGAACAAGCGCCTCTTGGGATTGTCACCGCATTCATCGTGCAGGCCTGTAGCGCTATGTTCTATGGCGTTGGCCCCGTCTACGCAACAGCTATTGGCTTAACTGTGGGTCAGGTGACTATTTTTATGGCGGCATTCTTGTTTGGCGGAATGTTGTCACAGACACCAATCGGCCTGCTTTCCGATCGCTTTGACCGGCGATTGGTGCTGGCTTGCTGTGCGATTGGTGCAGCCGGTTTGGCGTTAGTGTTGTCACAAATACCAGCATCACAACCAATTCTCATTTATCTCGTCATGGCTGCTCTTGGTGGCGCACTACTGCCGCTTTACTCACTGGCGATGGCGCATACCAATGACTACCTCACAAAAGATCAAATGATCGGCGCAACAGGTGCGATTATTAAGGTTGGTGGCGTCGGCGCAATCGTTGGTGCCCCGCTTGCAGCAATACTCATGCAGTTTGGTGAGATGTATTTATTCTTTGTTCTCATGGCAGTGTTCACCACCACAGTCTCTGTGTATGCGTTCTATCGCGTCAGTCAACGCGAACGAGCGCCAGAGCAGGTGCATTCACCTTTAACTGCTCTAGCGCCAGCCGCGCCGTCTGAAGAACTCTTAGCGAGCCTTGTTGAGGAAGCAAACGAAGACTTCGAAGAACCAGACGGCAATATTCCGGTTAAACCTGGCTCCGATGGCGTGGTTTAGGCCTTGAGCCAGCCACTTAACAGCTGCTGAGCCTCTGCCTGAATCGCCGCAAGGTGTTCAGGCCCTCGCAGACTTTCGGCATAGATTTTATACACCGGTTCAGTACCCGACGGGCGCACCGCGAACCAACCATTTTCGGTGGTCACTTTAATCCCACCAAAACCAGCCTGATTACCGGGCGCTCGATTCAGTACCGCAGTCACAGGCTCTCCTGCAAGACTATCTAGGGTTGGCGGATTCGCCTCTAAATCGGCAAATGCAGCCATTTCTTCGCTGGTTGCCCGACAGTCGATTCGCGCATAGCTCGATTGACCATACTGAGCTTCAAGTTCGCGGTAATATTCGCTTGGCGATTTTCCGGTAACCGCTTGAATTTCTAATGCTAATAAGCACAGAATTAAGCCGTCTTTGTCTGTGCTCCAAGCCTTTCCTTGACGATCTAAAAAGCTTGCGCCGGCACTTTCTTCACCAGCGAACGCCAAACTTCCTACTGCCAAACCTTCAGCAAACCATTTAAAGCCGACCGGTACTTCCAGTAGCTGACGTCCAGCACCTGCCACCACTCGGTCAATAATCGCGCTCGATACTAATGTTTTACCGATGACTTTATCTGCTGACCAATCACGATGCTTACACAAGTAGTCGATGGCAACGGCTAAATAGTGATTTGGATTCATCAACCCGTCTGGCGTCACAATACCGTGACGGTCGTAATCGGGATCGTTACCCAAGCCTAGATCGAACTTGTCTTTTAAAGCGAGTAAACTTGCCATTGCATCGGCAGATGAGCAGTCCATGCGAATGGCGCCGTCTTTGTCGAGCGCCATAAACGAAAAACTTGGATCCGCATGATCATTAAACAGCGTTAAATCTAAATGAAATTGTTCTTTAATGGCTCGCCAATAAGCGGCGCCTGCCCCCCCCATTGCATCAACCCCGACACGCAAGTTGGCTTGTTGGATAGCAGCCATATCAATGACTTGATCGAGACTCGATACATACGAACTGATCCAGTCGATTTTCTTCACCCGTTTCGACTTTTTAGCTTGCGCAAATGACACCACGTTGACACCGATCAGGTCGCTACTCAAAATTGCATTCGCGTACTTCTCAATGACTTTAGTGACATCACTGTCAGCTGGTCCGCCGTGCGGAGGATTGTATTTAAAGCCGCCATCTTGGGGCGGGTTGTGCGACGGCGTAATGACAACACCATCAGCCAAACCTGAGCTACGACCTTGGTTATAAGTTAAGATAGCGTGACTAATGACCGGTGTCGGCGTGTAACCGAGGTCAGCTTGAATATGCACTTCAATACCATTGGCGATAAACACTTCAAGAGCCGTGATAAAAGCGGCTTCTGATAATGCATGGGTGTCTTTACCGAGCATCAACGGGCCGGTAATGCCCTGTTCTTCACGATAGGCCACGATGGCTTGGCTAATTGCCAAAATATGAGCTTCATTAAACGAGTGCTTCAATGCGCTACCACGGTGCCCCGAGGTACCAAAACTCACTTGCTCAGCTTCTTTACCAGGATTCGGTTCATTGACGTAATACGCAGCCATCAACGCGGGTATGTTAATTAAGTCCGCTTTGGTAGCCGGTGTGCCTGCACGTGGGTGTTTGCTCATGATAAAAAGTCCCTAATTTTTTCAGCGTCACTGCTGCTATAACCCATCTCTGTGGCGACAGCGGTCAAGATCGATTTCTTTTTCGTGGTGTTGTTGTTGGTCACAACCCAATACGGTGAACCCGGAATTTGTTTCGGATTCGTGCTATTTCCTGCGGCCAGTAATTCTTGCTCTGTGGTGGCGAAGTACAAGCGATTGCGACCACGAATGTCCAAAACCTGCGTAAACTGAGTCACATGGCAGCGGTGAAACATCGACAGAATAAACAAGAAGCGACCAACGGCGCCCTTTTGAGCAGCTAAATCAGCGCGGTCGAGGACGTCAAAGACGCTGGTTGAGCTCGATGTGACACCGGTTGCTGCAGTTTTCGATTCCTGCACAGAGCCTTCATGCTCATTATTTGTACGCAAAGAGCCGGTATGCAAAGAATCGGGATGCACCGCCACTGGGCTTAATCCGAGTAAACGGCGTAGTATTGTAGAGGCGCTTTCGCCGATATGCTGCGTATGTGAAGCGATATACGCATAGAGCTCTTCGTCGATTTCAATCTTTTTCATAGGTGGTGAACTTCCAATTCATTCGCGCAAGCTGGATGTAATGCTCGATTATCTCGTCGTCTTTTTCGTCGACTTTCTCATCGACTATCTCGTAGACTTTCTCGTCTATTATCTCGTAGATTAATTGCAGGAAGTATACCGAAGTCGATTGCTATTTGCACCGCACAAGCAGCTAGGCGACAATAGAAATTCAGGTCTTTGTTGGAATTAAAGGGAAACCGAAGCATGAGTGAAGCGGTAAAGCTGAATTACGAAACATCTGGGGATCGCGAGAACCCGGCATTAGTGTTAATTCATGGCCTATTTGGCGATGCTGATAATCTCAAGAGTATTAGCCGCGAACTCAGCGACAGTTACTATGTCGTCAATGTCGAATTGCGCAATCATGGCAGCTCGCCTTGGACTGACAGTATGCCTTTTCCAGCCATGGCTGCAGACATTAGCGCTGTTCTCGAAGCCGAAAACATTGAACAAGCCCACCTCCTTGGCCATTCCCTAGGTGGCAAAGTCGCCATGGAATTTGCGTTACGCCATCCCAAGCAAGTGTTGTCGCTCGTTGTCGCCGACATCGCCCCAGTTGCCTACGACGCACGCCATACCAGTATTTTAGATGCGCTTGAAGCAGTGAAACTGAGTGACTTGAAAAGTCGTCAAGACGCTGACAAGCAGTTAAGCGAGTCGATTAATGAAGCTGGTGTCCGCATGTTTTTATTGAAGAACCTACGTAAGAATGAAGATGGTGAATGGCATTGGCGTCTTAACCTCGAAGGCTTACGTAAATGCTACGAAGACTTAATTGGTGAGCCCCAGCGTGAGGGCAAGTACCAGGGCCCGGTTTTGTTTATTCGCGGCGGACGTTCCGACTATATCCAGGAACAACACCGAGACGCGATTACAAGTCGTTTCCCGAAAGCTGAAGCGAAAACGATTGCCGAAACTGGCCATTGGCTACATGCAGAAAAACCTGCCGTATTTAACGGGATTGTGCGCCGCTTTTTGGAAGAACAAAACACTTAACCGAAGCTTTCATAACAATGCATTGGTTCGCACGACGTGAGGTTGAAAAAATTTCCCGCTGACTCGCACCAACTGGCGCTTTGTGGTATTCTCCGCGCCGAAACACATGTGGAGTAAAAAACGCTATGTTCGCTGAAAATTTAGAACAAATTGAATCACTCATGACAAACTTTGCCATTGCTGCGCTGTTTGTCCTGATTGGTTTAGCTATTCAAGATGTTCTAAAGAAAGGTAATGTGCCAAAATTTGGCCGCATTGCTGTTTGGCTGGTACTCTTTTTGGGAATGCTCGGCTTCATTGCCAAAGGCATTATCCAATTTGTTCTTGAAGCTCAACTACAATAATAACCATGGCTAAAGAAAGCAGCGATCTTGTCACGCCTGATTTATTTCAGAGCGACCGTCGCCCAGGGCGACCACGTACCAATCCGCTTCCACGTGAAGTGCAGGTGCGCGTAAACAAACGTCGGCAACTTCAGCGCGACCGTAAAAACGGTTTACGCCGGGTTGAGTTAAAACTCGACGAAACGATGTACGAAACATTGAACCGTCAAGCTGAAGAGCAAGGTATCAGTCGTAGCGCATTAATCGAACAGATACTGCAGCAAGCTTTGGCAGACAAGTAACGAATAAATTGATCACTTTGGAATGAAGTAACTATGGCGACTGTTGGCTTATTTTTTGGTAGCGATACCGGCAACACCGAAGCTGTTGCACAGATGATCCAAAAAGAATTAGGTAAACACCTAATTGACGTGAAAGACATCGCAAAATCAACCAAAGAAGAAATTGCGGATTACGATCTGCTGATTTTTGGTATCCCGACTTGGTATTATGGCGAAGCCCAATGTGATTGGGATGACTTTTTCCCAGATTTGGAAGAAGTTGATTTCGAAGGCAAAGTCGTGGCCATCTTTGGCTTGGGTGATCAAGAAGACTACGCTGAGTATTTCCTTGATGCGATGGGCATGATCCGCGATATCGTTGAAGCACGCGGCGGCATTATTATTGGTCATTGGTCAACCGAAGGTTACCACTTCGAAGAGTCGAAAGGCATGGCCGATGCCAACCACTTTGTTGGCTTAGGCATCGACGAAGATCGCCAGCCAGAGCTGACCAAAGAGCGCGTTGAACAGTGGTGCGCGCAGCTCCGTGAAGAAATGGGATTAGACGAACTCGCATAAACTCGTCTTAATTCCAACGACGCCCGCCTTTGTTGCGGGCGTTTTTGTTTCATTCCCTACTCAGTTGTGGCTATAATCGAGAATGGTAGAGCAACAATGAGGATTGATAATGAGTAATGCTGATGTTCAACTCAAGAAAGCTGGCTTAAAAGTCACATCACCGCGAATTAAAATTCTCGAGGTGATGAAAAATCCAGCGCACCAGCATGTTAGCGCCGAAGAGGTGTTTAAGATTCTCCTTGAGCAAGGTGACGAGGTTGGGCTTGCAACTGTCTATCGGGTTCTCAATCAGTTTGACGACGCTGGTATTGTCACCCGCCACCATTTCGAAGGTGGGCGCTCAGTCTTCGAGTTAAGCGCCAAAGACCACCATGATCACCTCGTCTGTTTAGACTGCGGCCGCGTCATTGAATTTGAAGACGATACCATAGAAAAACGGCAATTAGCTGTGGCAAAAGAGCATGGCCTCAGTTTGACTAATCATAGCTTGTACCTCTATGGTGAATGCAAAAATGCAGACACCTGTGACTATAATCGCGAAGATGCAGAGCATCATCGCATTGAACTTTAAGTCCAATTTGGATGACAAACAGGCCGACTCCGGCCTGTTTTACGTTTTAAGGTAAAATTATTTATGCAGTGGATGATATACGGCGCGAATGGCTACACCGGTGAGCTAATTGCCAGAGAAGCGATAGCCCATCAACAGCAACCCATTTTAGCTGGCCGCAATAGCGAGAAAGTAGCCGCTTTAGCGACTGAACTTGGGCTGCAAGCGCGCGCATTCGAATTAAATAGTGTGGGTCAGGTTGCCAAACAACTGAAAGACATTGATCTCGTTGTGCATTGTGCTGGTCCTTTCGAGCTTACAGCTGAAGTGATGATGAAGGCATGTATTGCCAGTAAAACCCATTATCTTGATATTACTGGTGAACTTGATGTGTTCGAGCTTGCTGCTAGCTTCCAAGACCAAGCTAAAGCTGCCGGCGTCGTGCTCTGCCCCGGTGTCGGTTTCGACGTTATCCCGACCGACTGTGTCGCAGCTCAGTTAAAGCAACAAATGCCCGATGCAACGCATTTACGCCTCGGCTTTGACTCTCGCTCACGAATGAGTCGCGGGACCGCTAAAACCAGCGTACGCCGTATTGGTGAAGGTGGTGCAATTCGCAAGAATGGTAAGATTACCGCGGTACCACTCGCCTATAAAGCCGAGAAAATCGATTTCGGCGGTGGTGAAAAAATGGCAATGACCATTCCGTGGGGGGATGTTTCAACCGCTTATTACAGTACTGGCATTGGTAATGTTGAAGTCTTTATTCCAGCGCACCCAAAACTAGTCAGCCGCATGCGCCGCATGAATTGGTTCCGTTGGTTATTCCGCACCGAAATGATGAAAAACTGGTTGATGAAGAAGATTGATAATCAACCGGCGGGGCCAAAAGACGAAGAGCGTGAAAAACACTACACGTGGGTTTGGGGTGAAGTTAAAAATGCACAAGGCGAGACTCTCACAATGCGCAAACAAGTGCTGAATGGCTATACCCTGACAGCTCAAGGCGCAGTGTTTATGGCGATGCATGTACTTGCAACTGGTCCAGCGGGAGGCTTTTATACGCCATCGAAACTCTACGGGCCTGAGTTAGTTGAAAAGTTTTTGTATCAGCCAAGCTGAATAAACAACTATTCGCATCAGCAGTATGAGCACTTGAAGTGTTAACACCGACAAAAAAGCGGCTGACTGATTTACTCAGTAGCCGCTTTTCTAATCAACTAAATGACGCGATTTTTAATAACTTGAATTAATCATCGCCACTAATTTTGGCCCAACTATCACGTAGACCGACTGTCCGATTAAAGACCAACTTCTCGGCACTTGCGTCACGATTGTCTAAACAGAAATATCCCATCCGCTCAAACTGGAACCCTTGTTCCGCTTGCGCTTGTGCTAGAGAAGGTTCGACAAAGCCTTGCACCACCACGAGTGACTCTGGGTTTAAAGCTTCGTCTAAGGTTTCCGCTGCACCTGGATTTGGAATGTTAAACAAACGGTCGTACAAGCGAATCTCCGCTGGAATTGCATGCGCTGCTGAAACCCAGTGGATGACCCCTTTCACTTTACGGCCATCAGCAGGATCTTTACCCAAAGTATCCGCATCATAGGTACAGAAGATCGTGGTAATTTCACCATTTTCGTCTTTCTCAACGCGCTCCGCTTTAATCACGTAGGCGTTGCGCAGGCGAACTTCTTTACCTAACACCAAACGCTTAAATTTCTTATTTGCTTCCTCGCGGAAGTCTTCTCGCTCAATGTAGATTTCGCCACTAAACGGAACTTCACGTTGACCTAATTCATCACGGTTCGGATGATTCGGTGCCTGCAACGTTTCACTAGCGCCAGCTGGGTAGTTCTCAATCACTACTTTCACCGGGTCGAGCACAGCCATTGCCCGTGGCGCGTTTTCATTGAGGTCATCGCGGATACAGGCTTCTAAAATGCCCATTTCCACCATGTTGTCCATTTTTGTCACACCGATTCGGTGTGCGAACTCGCGGATTGACGCTGGCGTATAACCACGGCGGCGCAATCCAGCAATAGTCGGCATGCGTGGGTCGTCCCAACCACTCACATGGTTCTCAGTCACTAACAGATTAAGCTTACGCTTACTCATGACAGTATATTCGAGGTTCAAACGCGAAAACTCGATTTGCTGCGGGTGGCACGGAATTGAAATGTTATCCAATACCCAATCGTACAAGCGGCGGTTGTCTTGGAACTCCAGCGTGCACAATGAGTGGGTAATGTTTTCCAACGCATCCGAAATACAATGCGTGAAATCATACATGGGATAAACACACCACTTGTCACCGGTTTGGTGGTGATGCACATGACGGATTCGATAGATAACTGGATCGCGCATGCACATGAACGGCGATGACATATCAATTTTCGCTCGCAATGAGCAATGCCCTTCGGGATATTCGCCTGCGGTCATTTTGGCAAATTCAGCTAAATTCACGTCAACCGCTGTGTCGCGGTATGGACTGTTTTTGCCTGGTTCTTTCAACGTGCCACGCATTTCCCGAATGATTTCTTGCGACGAGAAATCAACGTAAGCTAAGCCTTTTTCAATCAGCTCAATGGCGAAGCCGTGCAATGCTTCAAAATAATCCGATGAATAGCGCTCTTTACCTTCCCACTCGTAACCTAACCAACGGACGTCAGCTTTGATTGCACTCACGTACTCCATGCTTTCTTTCAATGGGTTGGTATCGTCGAAACGCAGATTACAGGTACCTTGATAGTCTTCAGCAATACCGAAGTTCAAGACAATCGATTTTGCGTGACCAATATGCAAGTAGCCGTTCGGCTCTGGCGGGAAACGGGTGTGAACCGATGTGTGCTTCCCTGAAGCTAAATCGGTGTCGATAATTTTGCGAATAAAATTCGTCGGACGCGAGGCACTTTCGGCCATTCAGGACTCTCCGTTACAGCAAAACTTAAATAATTCATTGTCGATATGGCGGGAAACGCGCCCACGCCGCACCGACGCAAAAAACATGGGCGCTATGATCGCAATATTATGCGCAGCTTACAAGCCGAAAAAGCGAAGATATCTTCGCATTTGTTGCTGGGCTTCAGCAAGCGAAATGGGTTGGAAGCGAACTTTTGCACCTGGGGCACATTGTGCGAGCTCAAAACCATCCAGCGGCAAAATATTTCCGAGCTTCGGATAGCCGCCTAAGGTTTGCCGATCCTCGAGCATGATTATCGGTTGACCGTCCGGTGGTATCTGAATAGCACCATAACTAACACCTTCCGATAGGAAGCTGCCACTCGGCGCCTCTATTTCTGGACCATGCAAGCGCGCACCTTGGCGATTACTGTCGGTCGACAAGGTAAACTCGCTCTGCCACAACGTTTGCCAAGCATCTTTACTGAAATGATGCTGTTGATAGCCAGGAATTACGTGCAACACCACCTCGTTCGTCCATTGCGGCAAATAACTTTGGGGAATTTGCCGGCTCAATGTTTCGTGAATTAAATGCTTACAAGGTAACTCGTCGCCAGCTTGCAATGGCTCACCATTGCCATTCACGCCACCTAGGTGATCACGCATAACCGTTGAGCGGCTGCCAAGCACTTCTGGGGTTTGGAAGCCGCCGCTAACAGCTAAATAAGCGCGAAAGCCATAGCGTGGCGTACCAAATTTTAGGCGGTCGCCCTGACGCACCCAAAAACTCCGCCAAGGTATCTGTGGCTCACCATTGACCGTTAAATTTAAGTCACCACCTGTAATCGCCACCATGGTTTGCGTGCGTGACTCAAGCTCGAGTCCGCCCGCTGTCACTTCAATCACGGCAGCGTCCGGCACGTTATCGAGTAAACGGTTTGCCCAGTAGGCAGAATTTGCGTCTAACGGACCACCACGAGTCACGCCTAAGTGTTGAAAACCAAGCCGACCCGTATCTTGAATTAAACTTAGAATACCGCCCTTAATCACCCGAAAGCCGGTCATTATTGCGCTCCTTGCTCAGCATAAGCTTGATACTCACTCAGCGTAATGGCTTTAAATTGAATACGATCACCCACCTGTACCGCTGTCATGGGTGTGCGTTTCGGATCAAACCATTGTACCGGACTGCGACCAATGATATTCCAACCGCCCGGTGAGTCTTGCGGATACACGGCAGATTGACGTTCTGCAATACCAACACTGCCGGCTGGCACATGTGTGCGGGGCGCATCGAGGCGCGGGACTTTGAGTGCGTCTGGTAATGAGCCTAAATAGGCAAAGCCCGGGGCGAACCCAAGAGCATACACTTGCAACTGCTGGCCACTATGCGCAGCAATGAGTTCTTCCGCTGTTAGCCCGGTGTGTTGTAATACGCGCTCTAAATCCGGAGCCATAGTAGGGTCGTAACAAACCGGTACGGTTACCAATTTACCCGGTGCATTCGCATCTTCTGCCGACCACGGACTGCATAACCATGGCACTTCATCAATAATACCTTGCAGCGCTAACTGGAGGTCATAGACACGAACATTCCGCGGTTCGTAATACACTAACAAACTAGCGTACGCTGGAACCACTTCATTGACGACATCGGCGAGTTGGTTCAATACACGTTCGCGAATGCTTGCCAGATAACTTGGCATACAGGCGTCTATCTCGTCGCCAAACTTAACCAGTAAAGCGTCAACACCGGCGTTACAAAACTCTGCGACGGGTGCCGCAAGTTCAGTTTCTTGAGCAGTTGTGACCAAATTGGTCATAGACTGACTACTCCTTTCTCAAAGCGTAAATTTAATGCGTCTGCGCGGCATTCTCGGCATGGGTCTTGCTTATCCGCTCGACAGTGAGTCGTTACTGTCCCTGCAATGCGGCGCGAATTGCTTGGATAGCGGCCAGTGCTTGTGGTGTGTCACCATGAACACAAAGCGTGTCGATAGGTAGTGTCAGAACTTCCCCATCGCAACTTGTCACCTGCCCCGCAGCAAATTGTATTGCTTGCGATACCATAGCATTTAAATCGTGATGGACAGCTCCGACTTGGTTGCGTGGCACGAGTTTTCCATCGCTTTGGTAGGCTCGATCGGCAAAGCCTTCAAACCACAGCGCAATGCCGTACTCACCAGCAATTTGGCGCCACGGTTCTGGGTTCGATTGCGCCGGAAGTACAAGTTTTAGCTGCGGGTGATAGGCGCGCACAGCAGAAAGTATTGCGCGCAACGTTTCTTCGTCGCGCATCATATCGTGGTACAAGGCACCATGCGGTTTAACGTAATGGACACGGCTGTTGTGGCTGCGACAAAACGCATCAAGAGCACCAATTTGATACAACACAGTGGCCTGCACTTCAGCTGGCGACAGTGCCATTGATCGACGACCGAAACCAACTAAATCCGGGTATGCTGGGTGGGCACCAATTTTAACTTGGTGTTGAGCAGCAAGTGCTACGGTTGTTGCCATCGTGAACGGATCTGAGGCGTGAAAACCACAAGCGATGTTGGCGCAGTCAATCAAGGGCATAACCGCGGCGTCATCACCCATAGTCCAGGCGCCAAAGCTTTCGCCAAGATCACAATTTAACAGTAGCTGTTTACTCACCGTTTATTGCCCTTGCTGATATTTCTCTGAAAAACGCAGCTGCATTAAAAACAGCGCATAGATGCCGATACCTAGTGCCGCCAGCCAAAGTGTTGGCCAAGCAAGATACCACAATCGATGTTCAAAATAGATGGCAATTGAGCCAACCAAACCGAACGTCGTCAATGCCGTTGCTAACCAAGTTGAAATTTTTGCTGCCACTTGAACTTTATCAAAGCGCATCAGACCAAGAATGGCGCCGATGATGATTCCCCAGGCAATGGGACTGAACACTTGGTACCAATTTAGCCCTGTTGATTGAATCAGGCGCAATAAATCTTGGGCGTCAGACAATAAAAAAATCAAACCGATAGGTGCAGTGACCAAGGCAATGGTTTTTTGTATGGTTTTCTCTTTGCTCACAGGCTGCGGAATAAAAGGTTCGCGGTCTTTATCGGTCGGCATACAGGTCTCATTTAACTGAACTGGGTTAGTCTTACTAATAGTTAGTCTTGATAATCGTTAGTCTTTATCATGCCAGATACGCACTCGAAAACAAACAAGACCATGGTCGCAAATTAGTTTTCTATTCGTTGTCATAAAGTTGTCATGCCAGTTTGCTAAAACTTGGCAGCAAAGTTTAGGACAAAAGAGAGCTACTGATGCCGTCGCACACCCCCCGATTTGATATTAACAACGAAGATCCGCGCACTAACTTTAGTGATAATCGTTCGTTCGCCGATGTATTGAATGTCAATATGAGTCGCCGGCGCTTTCTGCGAGGCTCTGCGGCCACTGCCGCAACCATGTTTTTAGCTGCCTGCACAACACCAAGTCGGTCCGTGTTGGCGCCCCAGAAACCGGGTCTTGCATTTAATGCCGTGAGTACCAGCGTTGCGGACGCAGTGCGAGTGCCTGCTGGCTACCGCGCACAAGCATTTTTACCTTGGGGAACCCCGCTGACGAACACCGAAGCAGCCTGGCAAGGCGATGGCAGTGATAGCGCCACTGCTCAAGCGCAGCAAATTGGCGCACACCACGACGGCATGCACTTCTTTCCGATTGACGCGCGTACGACGGCACAAAACTCTGAAGAAGGCTTGCTGGTCATGAACCACGAGTATGTCGACCCAGCTTTCCTGCACCCGAACGGCCCAAGTGCAGCGCCTAGGCCACTTGAACAAGTCGCCAAAGAAATAGCAGCCCATGGTGTCTCCGTTGCCCATATCCGCAAGTCGGCCGGGCAATGGCAGTTAGTTGCAGACAGCGCTTATAACCGCCGCATTACTGGGTCGACGCCGATGCGCTTAGCTGGACCCGCTGCTGGTCATGAAAAAATGCAAACTCTGTATAGCCCAGATGGCACCCGCGCTCGTGGCACCCTGAACAACTGTGCGCATGGCGTAACGCCTTGGGGAACTTACTTAACTTGTGAAGAAAACTGGGCGCGTTGTTTTGTCAATCGAGACGAACACAACCGTGAACAGACGCGTTACGGTGTTGCCTCGGAGCATGGCCGCTACTATTGGGAAACTGCGACCCCAAGTGCTGACGAATATCAACGCTTTGACGTCACGCCTAGGGGTGCTAACCCACACGAAGATTACCGCAACGAAGCCAATACTTATGGTTGGATTGTCGAAATTGATCCATTTGATGCCAGCAGCACACCGATTAAGCACACCATGCTCGGTCGTTTTGCGCACGAAGGCATTATTTTCGCAGAAGCAATCGAAGGTGAGCCACTAGTCGCCTACTCGGGTGACGACTCACGCTTTGAGTACATTTATAAATTTGTTTCCGCACAGCCTTATCATCGCGCAACCGCTGGCTCTCACCTACTGGAAACCGGTACCCTCTACGTCGCTCGTTTCAATGACGATGGCAGCGGCGAATGGTTGCCGCTCGATATTAACGACCCTATTTTTCAGCGCCGTGCTACTGCTGCGAACGTCCAATTCAGCGACCAAGGCGACGTCCTATTGAATACACGTTTAGCCGCGGATATTGTCGGTGCAACACCGATGGACAGACCTGAGTGGGGAGCCGTTCACCCACAGACGGGCGAAGTTTACTTTACCCTGACCAATAATACGCGCCGTAGCGCAGAGCAAGTCGATGCCGCAAACCCCCGAGCAGAAAACTATGCCGGCCACATCATTCGTTGGCGCGAACGCAGTGACGAAACCTTTGCATGGGATCTCTTTTTGTTAGCCGGATCACCAGGAACTTATACGCGAGACACCGCCATTACCTTAACCGACGACAATCACCATGCGTGTCCTGACGGGCTGTGGTTCGACAGTTCTGGTTTACTGTGGATTCAAACCGACATGAGCGGTGCAATTCAGGGCGGTGAAACCTACGGCAACAATGCGATGTTGGTCGCCGACCCTGATCGCGGCATCGTCAAACGCTTTTTAACCGGCCCGGTGGGCTGTGAAATTACCGGCGTTGTGACGACACCCGACCGGCGTACGATGTTTATTAATGTGCAGCATCCGGGCGAAGGCTCAACACCAGAGTCAGCCTCGAGTCACTGGCCCGATGGTGGCAATAGCCGACCGCGTTCCGCCACAGTGATCATTGAACGTGAAGACGGCGGCATTATTGGCACTTAACTGACCGCAAGCGCACCATGAAAAAGCCCGCAAATCATTTGCATTGCGGGCTTTTTCGTAGGTGTAAGTTTATGCTACAACGACTGCAGAAATTGCAACATTGTCCTCTGCACTTCCTCTGGGCGTTCAAGATGCGGTGCATGACCAACGTCCGGAAATGCCAAAAAGTCCACCACAAGCGCATCGGCACGAACACCTTCAGACTGACGAAATGGCACAACATTGTCCCGCTCGCCCCAAATCAACAAAGTCGGTTGTCCATGTTCCTGAGTTTGTCGGTAGAAGCTCGGGTGATCTTCCGTGGTAAACGCATAAAACGACGATGTTAGCGCCCGTGTAAAGCCACGAATTTGCATTTGCGCATCATAGGCCTCGAGCATTTGTTCTTGCTGCTCTGGCGTTAAATAGTCGGCTACGAGGCTCGCGCGCAGGGTTGGTACATAGAAACCAGAAATCATATAGTGGCCAATACGCTCCGGCATCGGCGGTGGCTGCAATGGTTGGTGCAGCGGCGCCAATAAGATGTTCGCGAGCACTCGTTCAGGGTTATTCGCCGCGGTGCGCATAACCACCGCCCCACCCATTGATAAGCCGGCTAAAACAACCGGATGTTGAATGTGCAACGCATCGAGTAAATCGATTAACTGACGTTCAAATACCTCGCCGGTGTACATCACCCGAGGACGCTCGGAGTAGCCACGGCCATATAAATCATAGGACAACACTTGGTAGCCATGCGCCACCAAAACTGCGGCTGTGTCGCCCCACGCTTCAGCCGGAATACTAAAGCCATGCACCAACACAACCATCGGGGCATCGCTTGGCCCCTGCAAATGATAGTGCGTATAGCCTTGGCTTAGCTGCACGAGTGAGCCCGGAGCCTCGAGGCGGACTTGCTCATCATAATTACGGTGTTCTTCGAAGTTTTGGCGATGACTGACAAACACAAAAATCAAAATTGCGATAAGTAGTAATACAAGCGCAATACCGAACCATTTTAGTACTTTCATGTTTGATATCTCTTTTCTGCGGTCGTTAATACAACCGCGACACTAATGATTAGCTAACGTAATCACACCTTGGCAATAATCTGCGACGGTGCCTTTTAGCTCCACGCGCTGGTGGTCTTCACCGGTGATCCGACAATGCACCGTGCCACCGCGCCGAGATAGCTGCTTGGCAACAAATTCTGACCGTTCTTGTTGCCAACGCGCAAACCAATAAGGCGCAAGCTCACAATGCGCCGAACCCGTCACCGGGTCTTCATTAACACGTAGTTTCGGGAAAAAGCAGCGGCTCACAAAGTCACAATCGTCACCGGGTGCCGTAATCACAACACCACGCCCATCAAGTAAACTCAGTTGACCATGGTCGGGCACGACAGCTTGCACATCGGCAGCACTGGCAAATTCAACGATATAATCAAATGCACTCGCAACCGCGACGGGACGCACCCCGAGCGCACCCTCAAAAAAGTTCAAGAGCCCAGCCCCCGCTTCGCCACTGATCGCTTGCGGATAGGACGCTGGAAAGTCCATAGTAAGCGCTGGGCTGTCGTCCTCTTTACTGACCACTAATTCACCGCTGCGCGTATAAAAATGCAAACTTGGTTTTTCGCTGTGTAAGTGGGTGTATAAAACGTGAGCGGCGGCCAAGGTTGCATGTCCGCACAAATCAACTTCCGCTTCTGGTGTGAACCAACGTAAACGAAAACCGTCCCCTTCCGGAACGAAAAACGCTGTTTCCGACAGGTTATTTTCTTCGGCTATCGCTTGCAGCATATCGTCATCAAGCCACGCGCCTAATGGGCACACTGCGGCTGGATTACCCGCAAACGGACGGTCACTAAACGAATCGACTTGATACAACTTAATCTGCATGGTTTACCCCATTTTCATCACCACTTTCAGCGGCAAACGTTTCATCAAAAATGCCACGAGTCGCCACGGCCAGCCTGGTACAAATGCAATTTTTTTCTCTTTTTCAATCGCATTGACCATACTGCGTACACCCGGTACGGTATCACACATAAACGGGGTATTCTTAACCTTTTCGTTGATTTCCGAGCGGATAAAACCTGGGAGAATACAACTAACCTGAATAGGCAAGCGGCTGCGCATTAAGTCAGCACGAATTCCTTCGGTTAGATTTAACAACGCTGCTTTGGTTGCCGCATAGGTGGTCATGGCACGCGGCATTCCGCGCAAGGCACTAATCGAGGCAATGGTCACAAGGTGCCCTGAATTCTGCTCGCGAAATATCTCTAGTGCGGCTTCACACTGTGCTAGTGCGGCAACAAAGTTCGTTTCGGCAGTCATTTTATTGTATTTGAACAAGCCCGTACCTAAAGGACCACCCTTGCCCATGCCCGCGTTGACAATGACTCGATCAATCCGACCAAATTCCGTGCGATATTCATTGAACACCCGAAACACAGCATCATGATCATTGACGTCGAGTTCTTTTAAAATAACCTTTGCTTGTGAATCAGCAGCTTGAATTTCATCGCGCAAACTTTCAAGGCGCTCTGTACGGCGTGCACAAAGACCTAAGTCATAGCCCTTCGCAGCAAACTGCCGTGCCATTTCCGCACCAAGACCTGAGCTTGCGCCAGTAATAATGATTGTTTTTCTCATGATTTTTCTCGTTCGTTGCTTAACGGTCGCACCTAAATATAGGTTAATAGGTGCTGAAACTTACCGCCAAAATGTTGTTGTTCATTTAAGCTGAGTAGCTCACGGGACGACTGTTCAGACGCCACTAGAAAGCGCGTGAAGCCGCCATTCACTAAACGCTTATTAAGACTAATGAGAGATTCAGCGGGTAACTGCAAGCTAGCCATCACCGACAACGAAATCGGCCCGCCAGAGGTCAGCACGAAAACGTTTTGGTGCATTGCAATCGACTCTTGTGTCGTTTGCCAAGCTTGATCCACGCGAGCGAGGAACTGTGGCCAGCTTTCCGCGTAATCGGCATCATGTTGACCACTCTGCCAGCGCACAACAGCTTCTCGAAATATCTGCATGACCTGCTGTGTTTCTGCGCGCGAGCCGGTGTCGATTGGTTTTGGGTTCGCCAACCATGCTCTCAATTCCGCATGGTCTTGAGCGTAGGCGTGCATCACTGCCCGATGATCAAACTCATTCCACTCGGGCACTTCGACCACATCCGGACTGCTGCCTGCTGAACTGCCATAACCACGAAGTAGTGCATCAACACTTTGTTCATGGCGAGCTAAATTACCACGCAGAATAACGTCTATCTGCTCTTCTCGCTGCGCTAAATGGGCACCTACATGTTCGAGCTGCTGCATGCCAAGCGGTGACAACTGATCGTAATTTTTCTGGCCAAACGAGGCTTGACCATGGCGTATTAAAGAAACCGTGGTGCGTTTTTTAGCCATCGGTTAACCCTGCTTCTGCTTCATCAGGCGGCGACAACGCCGGTGCAGATAGTGCAGCGAAAACCAGAAATTCTTAAACGCTGGATTGCGCGTTTGCTTGTGGTAGTAGCGATAATAGATTTGTTGGGCGATTACCGATAAACGAAACAATCCAAAAACCTGATAGAAGGTCATATCGACATCCTGCAAGTCCATCTTGTCGCAGTAATAAGCAATCACTTCATCACGAGTCAGCATGCCCTCTAGGTGAGTGGGTTGACGGCGAGTGGCCTTGGCGACGCGGTCATCGTCCGCTTGCACCCAATAGGCAAGCAAGTTGCCCAGTTCAACCAAGGGGTCACCAATCGTTGCTAGTTCCCAGTCTAGAACCGCTAAGATCTCAGTGGGATCATCGGGGTTTAATACTAGGTTATCGAAACGAAAATCATTATGAGTCAAACATAAACGCTCATGCTGCGGTTTATTTGCGCGCAGCCAACGCATAATTTTCTTACCACTTGGGACATTCCAAGTTCGCGCTTTTTCGTAGCGACCACACCAACCTTCAACTTGGCGTTCGATATACCCTTCACCTTTACCCAAGGCATCGAGCCCGGCGTGAACGTAATCGACTTTGTGCAGTGCAATAAGCTGGTCAAGCATATTGGTACACAACTCCCGAACTTGTTCGGCGGGCATCGCGACGCCGCGAGGCAGATTTTTGCGCGGCACAATTCCGACAATCCGTTCCATCACATAGAAATCACTGCCAATTAAACTAGTATCGCTGCAGTAACCAAACATGGTTGGAACCTTGTCAAAATGCGGTTTGAGCATAAGTTGTAAATCATGCTCGCGCTGCATATTGTGCGCTGATTTGGCTTTAGTTCCTGCTGGCGGACGGCGCAGAATTAAATCTGCATTCGTATACTCTAAGCGGTAAGTCCAATTCGATGCGCCACCAGGAAATTGCGTGACTTCTGGCTGCCCCGTAATGTCGGAACGCTTTTGTTTGATCCAACGGTCCACCGCAGCAATGTCAAATTGCTCCTGCTCACGAACCGCTACCCCCTGATCAATCACTTGATTGCTCATTATGATTCCTGTCGATATTTCTTAAGTTCTTGGCGTAACACCATGGCCTGATGCACTTCATCTGGCCCATCGGCAAGACGCAGTGCTCGCGCCATCGCGTAAAACCCGGTGAGCATGTAATCATGGCTTAAACCGCCACCACCGTGGATTTGAATGGCATCATCGACGACGCTTTGCAACACACTTGGAATAACCGCTTTAATGCCAGCAATTTCACTCATGGCCGCCTTCACGCCATGATTATCAATCACATTGGCAGTGTACATGGTATACAGGCGCGCTTGGTCGATGGCCATGCGATGTTTCGCCACTTTAGTCCCGTTGTCACCCAACTTCAACAGTGGCTGGCCAAACGCAACACGGTTCATACCCCGCTTTATGAGCATCTCTAACGCACGCTCGGCGGCGCCTAACGCTCGCATACAATGATGCACGCGCCCAGGGCCAAGGCGACCCTGAGCAATCGCAAAGCCGGCGCCTAGGCGTCCAATAACATTCTCCTTTGGCACGCGCACGTCATTAAAGCTCACTTCACCATGACCATACGGCGCGTCGTAGTCACCAAACACCGGCAACATCCGCTCAATTTTAACGCCAGCGGCATCCAGCGGAACTAACACCATACTATGACGCTGATACTTGTCCGCACTTGGGTCAGTTAAGCCCATGACAATCGCTATCTTCGCATGCGGGTGACCCAAACCGGTTGACCACCATTTCGTGCCATTAATCACCACATCATCGCCATCAGCAATAATGGTCGTTTCCATATTCGTCGCATCGGAAGACGCAACCTGTGGTTCGGTCATCCCAAATACCGAACGAATTTCACCGCGCAGTAAAGGTTCCAGCCACGCTTTCTTTTGTGCTTCTGTACCAAAATGGTACAACACTTCCATATTGCCAGTGTCTGGGGCGTTACAGTTAAATATCTCTGGGGCAATAATACTGCGCCCCATTTGCTCGGCAAGCGGCGCATATTCAACTGTCGACAGGCCTTTACCTAAGCGCGCGTCCGGTAAAAACAAATTCCACAGCCCTTGCTT
>JAMCRH010000198.1 GCA_023380515.1 Gammaproteobacteria bacterium
GTATTGGCACGAATGTGGGCTAGGGTGTCTCTATTAATCAAGTTGAAGGTGGGATATTCGCCCTTTTGAGTGAGCGGGGTGTGTAGGGATATGATATCAGACTGCGCAACTGTGAGTGGTGCATCCAACGCCACTCCCATTAACACTTTAAGTTGTTCTAGCGCCACCGCTCGTTGATTTTGCGCTTGTGCGCGTTGTACTTCCACATTCGCTAAATGTACCTTGGCGGTGAGCAATTCCGACTTAACCAGCACCCCTTGGTTAACAAGGTTTTCAGCCGTATTAACAAAAGATTGCGCGGCTTTAACGCCCTGCTCCGCCACCTCAACAAAAGCGCCAGCAGTATTGACACTTTCATAGGCTTGAAACACCATAAACATCAACTGCTGACGCGCTGCCACATCACCCGCTTGTGCTGCCGCTAAAAATCCCTGTGCTTGACGCACATAAGCGTCCATTTGCCCACCAGTATAAAGGGGCATTTCTGCTTGAATACGCGTATTGATATTAGAATAATCGCCAGGGCTATTGAGTTTTTGAACACCAAAATCGTCCTGCACGACGGATTGGCGCATCAACTTCATACCAAACACATTCAGCGGATCGTTACTGCGTGACGCGGCAATACTGGTTGAAATTTTAGGCAGGTAACTACGTTGAGAACGATCAATGGCTGCTTGGGCTTGTTCAATACGTGAAGCACTGGCCATTAACGAGGGATTTTGAGCTAAGGCTTGTGCAATACACTGACGCAAATTCAACTGCTCAGCCTGTGCTGTCTGCACAACACCCAGCACCATTATTCCAACCCAGCTTAACCACGACTGCATAACCTTACCTCTCAAACTTCAACGAACGGTTTTGTAATCAATAATCTTACACCCTCGTTAGGACAATTAATACCATTAATCGAAAACATAATGATATTATTATATCATTATATTCTAATATAAATAAAGCCATTGATTCACAGCGAAAAACTCATCATCACAGCCTTGCGCAACCATAATAACTGGCCATGAAAATAATGGCTAGCTTGGCTCCGCCAGAGCATATCGGCCCGCTGTTGTTGCGACCATTGCATCACCTGCTGAGCATCCACCACTTCATCCTCGCTACCCTGTATCACAGTGAGTTTGAAAGCAGATAAACTGACACGCTCCATCGGATAAAGGGACACGGGCGGCGCCACCAGTAATAACTGCTGAGGCTGCAACTGGTCAGCCGCCAAAGCAGACATCCAAGCGCCAAAAGAAAAGCCGCTCAACCAAAGTTCGCGCTTTCCCCAGTGAGATTGAGCAAATTCAACCACCGTCAATAAGTCGTAGCGCTCACCGTGACCATGATCAAACTCACCTTCTGAAGCACCAACACCTCGAAAATTAAAACAAACGACCAGTGCTGAAAGTTCCGCACCCGCCTTAGCCACAGTTTGCACCACCTTATTATGGAAACTACCCCCATGGAGCGGATGAGGATGAGCAACAATCAGTAAAGGAGTTTTATCGGTGATTTCGCTCGGTAATTTATAACAAAGCTCCAAGACACCGACATTTCCTTGTATCATCATGCGTTGGAAGCCAGCAGGCAATAATGGACGTAGCATTATGGGGAATTCTCTTGTTAACCATCGTAATTGACGACGCCGTCGTCGAAGCAGAGCGCTTATTCGGCGCCTTAGGAAAGACTATTATAGTACCAGGACGTGACATTACCCAAAACGCACAAAAAGCCGATGCGCTCATCATTCGTTCACGCACACACATTAGTGCCCAATTTTTACAACAGCATTCCAACATTCGCTTTATTGGTAGTACCGTGGTCGGCCTTGATCATATTGATCAAACCGCTTGCACCCAAGCTGGTGTCACCCTGTACACCGCACAAGGATGCAATGCACGTTCAGTAGCGGAATATGTGATTGTTCAAATCGTTGCTTATGCCCTACAACAACAACGGGAGCTATCAAGCTTAACGCTAGGTATTATTGGTGTTGGCAATGTTGGCAAACAATTACAGCAACTGGCTAACTTACTGGGCATTAAGCTCATTCTTAACGATCCCTATCGCCAGCAAGCGGAAAGCGATTTTCCTCATACGGCATTAACCAAATTACTGGCGCAGTCTGATATCATATCCCTACACACCCCGCTCACTCAAAAGGGCGAATATCCCACCTTCAACTTGATTAATAGAGACACCCTAGCCCACATTCGTGCCAATACCTTATTCATTAATGCCGCTCGCGGCGATGTGGTTGATGAGTCGGCGCTTATACAACGCGATGACTTACACCTCATTACCGATTGTTGGAGTCATGAGCCACACATTTGTAACAGCCTACTGGCGAAAAGCCAGCTCGCCACACCGCATATTGCTGGTCATGCCTGGGATGCCAAATATCGCGGCGGCTTTATGGCGGCGCAAGCACTCGCGCACTGGTCAGAACAACAGCCCCCTAATTATGCGCCCAATCTGAGTGAACATTCCTCTATTTTTGCCGCTGGAAACACACCGCTAGAACAACTCAATAGCATTCTGCAACAAGCTTATGCATTTTTTTTAGACGATCAAATACTACGCAATACCCCTGAAGCAGAGCGAGCACACACCTTCGAGCACTACCGACGCCACTATCCACTGAGGCGCGAATGGACAGAATTATCACTTATAAATCAATCATTAACAGAAAAAACTTATCTCTGGGCAAGCGGCCTCGGCTTTAAATTATAAGAATTTTCTAATATTAGCCATTAGTAAATATTATTTGTCTATAAAAAAATTGATATTTAGCTTTTGCTAAAATAAGCGTATTCTAATTTGCGTTAAGTTTAAAAA
>JAMCRH010000199.1:0-1971 GCA_023380515.1 Gammaproteobacteria bacterium
TGGGCCAAAACCCTTTGATCCGGATAATATTTAATAACGAAGTACAGTCCACTCCAAGTCAACATAATGTAAAACTTGGCGATCGAGTGTTGAAAATAGAATAGTAAGTTTGTCGGACGGTAACCGAATTTGTAAATTTCCCAATTGGTTAAGTTATCAATAACCGCCCAACTGGCAGCAGCAATATAAGAACACAGGACAACAACAAGAATTTGTAAAGCCGGATGCCATGACCAAATCGAGCGATAAATATAACGCATAGGTACTGTTAAGAGGAACCCAGCATAGGCGCCAAGCAAAACGATGACAATCCAAATTTCACGCATTTCGTGCATGAGTGAACCCATGTACTGAACAAACGCGTAGCCCAGCCAACCTGCAATTTGCATCAGCCAGAACAATTTATTTCGGTCTTCAAGCAGTGAGCGCCAATTCAAACTATATCCCTACTTTATATCATTAACACTTTTTAAACATTCTTCGACTATGGTAGCTGAATGCCGACAAAAGTAACTGCCGTTTATCGGCAGAAAACTGACATTAAACTCAATTGTCCTACCATCGATGTCGACTTGGATTGTGGTACACTGTCGGCATCATTTTTAACGCCGAGAATTGACGATGACCGAACCCTTGACTTACCAAATTCAGTGCGATCCTCAGCAGCATTATTTTGACGTTAAAATCACCCTGTCGTCTCTGCCACAACCGACTCAGTTCCGGTTACCCGCATGGTTACCGGGGAGCTATATGATAAGAGATTTTGCCAAACACATCGTTGGCTTTTCGGTAGTCGGAACTACTGGCGCGCTCGATTACATTCGTCCTGACAAAAGCACATGGGAAATACCTGCTCACGACGGACAAGTGGTCATCGAGTATCGTGTTTACGCCTTTGATCTGTCCGTTCGCACAGCCTGGGTTAATCATGAATTCGGCTTTTTTAATCCAAGCGCCGTTTGTCTGCAATGCTTGTCACACCAAGGCCCACTCAGTATCGACATCGCCTTACCGCATTCATCTCAATGGCAAGTAGCGACTGGTTTGCCACAACAAACTGGCGCCTCGGGTCGCTTCCAAGCAACAGATTACGACACCCTCATCGATCACCCTTTCCTTCTGGGTGAGCTAACGGTGATACCGTTTACTGCTGCTGGCATTCAACATGAGTTAGTCTTAGCGGGCAAACACTATGCTGATCAATCTCGTCTTGCGACCGATCTCGCGGCAATCTGTGAACAGCAAATTAAGTTTTTTAACGATGAAGCACCTTTTCAAAACTATACGTTTTTAACCATGGTCGTTGGCGAAGGATTTGGTGGTCTCGAACATAGAAATTCGACCGCCTTATTGTGCGCTCGACACACACTAGAACCGGGAGCAAATCCTCAAGACAACAGTGACTACTTGACCTTTTTAAGCCTTTGTAGTCATGAGTATTTTCACAGTTGGAACGTCAAACAACTTCGCCCTAAGCTGTTTCATCCTTATGATTTACAACGTGAGCAATACACTGAGCAGCTGTGGTTTTACGAAGGTATCACGTCTTATCTCGATGACTACTTTGTCCAACAAGCCGGCGCTATGTCAGCGACGACTTATTTACAGCGACTCGGTGAAACCTTGACTCGCGCGCTGCGTGGCAAAGGTCCGCAACGGCAGTCGGTGGTGGAATCAAGCCGCATGGCTTGGACGACTTTTTATCAGCAAAATGAAAACAGCCAGAATGCGATTTCCAGTTATTACAGCAAAGGTTCAGTGATCGCTCTTCTTGCAGATCTCGCCATCCGCAAGATTTCCGATGGTGCCCATAGTCTTAAGGATGTCATGAACGATGTTTATGCTCGGTATGCTGCAGTGGGGACAACTCAGGCAGATTTAATCGCGAGTTTCGCGCGCTTCGGCGGCGAGGAGTTGGCGGCGAGCTTGGAGCAATGGCTAAGCAGTACGCAAACACCTGCGCTTGCGGAA
>JAMCRH010000199.1:1998-3678 GCA_023380515.1 Gammaproteobacteria bacterium
TAAGACTAACTCATGTTGAAGTTACGCGGGTTTTTGAGGATAGCGCTGCTGCAGCTGCAGGATTGAGCTCAAAAGATCGCATTATCGCCATTGACGGCATTGAAGCAACGCGCACTAATTTAACTAGAGCCATGCAACGAAGTCAACCTGGGCAGGTTATCACACTCCACGTGTTTAGTTCCGATCAATTGCGAGCTGTTGAATTAACTTGGCAAGCGCCTGTCGTCGATGGTTTTAGTCTAAACATTGAGCAGCAGGCACTGGCCGCAACGTGGTTGCGCTTAGGTTAATCGCGTTCAGGCAAGAGTAGCTGCGGATCAATCCGAGTACTTCCCCAGTTCATCCGCCAGTCTAGGTGTGGGCCGGTCGCTCGACCGGTCGCACCAATTTCACCGATCAGATCGCCAGGTGCAATTTCATCACCAACCGCAACGTGAATTGCATGCAAATGCAGGAAGCTAGAAAAGATATCATGGCCATGATCAACAATAATTGTACCACCGGAAAGTACTAAGTCCGGTTCAGCTAAACGAACAACGCCAGCTGCAGGCGCATACACCGGTGTTCCAGTTGGTGCCGCAATGTCAATTCCCCAATGCGGTGCACGCGGCTCACCATTTAAAATACGCTGGCTGCCATAAACGCCTGAAATCCGTCCTTCTGCAGGCCAAATCCATTCTCCAGTAAAGTCTAAACGATCGCTGTTGACTGCACGTGCCTGACCAATTTTGCGATTGTCCTCGGCGATTCGAGCTTGTACTTCCGGATCGGGTGTAACCGTTTGCTGTGGCAAACCATCAACACGTTGAATATCAAAGGTCCGCGTTTGAATCGTAAAAGACTGTCGCCAATGCTCGCCCGTCGGTGTCGATACGGCGAGTAGGATGGAAGCGGTATCGTCCCGAGACAGGAGCGGTATCGTCCCGTCCAATACCGAAAACAAAATGGCCGCTTTCAGCGACTTTTAGTGCTTCACCATTCAGTCGAACCTCACTGCCAGGTTGCGCTTGCCCAACGACCATACCGCCTTGCACAAATTGTCCGTTAATCTCTGGCTCTGCCGCATGGGCAAAAGACCAGGTCACGACATTCAACCAAAATAAACTGAAGAAGATCTTACGCATAACCGATTGCTCCTTTGCCAACACCCTCAAAAGCAATGACCTTAATTTCATGGGTTGGTTCTTGTTGCTTAATTTCCTGGGCAATATATTCCGCGATACATTCTACCGTCGTGTCGTTAGCCATAACTTCATTCTCTGCAGCAGGTAATGCCAGCTCAAAAACACCCTGCTCGGCGACATAGGAGTAACATACATGCCGATCACCGATCACGTCTTTAGCCAATGGACTTAGGGTCAAATGTTCTGCGGTGACGACATCTTCTGCCGTGCCGATGTAAATATCTTCCCAGCGCCGCGACCAGCGTTGTTCCCATGCTGGGCTGCGCATACCGTCAACAAACACTTGAATTGCCGAACGGTGACCGTGAGCGATTCGCTGGCAATTACCATCATGTTTTTTTAAGCCGTGGGTATAGTGATAATAGAAACTTGGAATATTCTCCGCCCGCAGGTTCAACTCCAAGCCTTTGACATTATTCGGTAGCTCTTTCTTGATCACTGCATGCAAATACGACAGGGTAGCTTGTATATCGATCTCTGGGGCATCAATAAACGC
>JAMCRH010000200.1:0-631 GCA_023380515.1 Gammaproteobacteria bacterium
ATAAATGGAAACGTTTTGATTTGACAATTCCATAATTTGGAATAATATTTGTGTATTCATACCAAACCTGAGTGTGACTGTGATGCTTAACAGATTGGAAATGCTCCGGATATTTTGTACTGCTGCTGAGTCTCGCAGCTTTAAAGAAGCGGCTAACCGTCTGGGAATTTCTCCTCAGGCAGTGACGCGAGCAGTGAAGGAGTTAGAGCGATTGCAAGGGGAGCTTTTATTTCATCGAAATACTCGACACATACAAGTGACCCTAGTTGGAGAAAAATTTGCTGTGATAGCAAAAGAACGCCTGCGCGCTGTAGATGAATTGTTTCAAACAAGCGCCCCTGACTCGGGTAATGAATTACAAGGGCGGGTTCGTATCGCAGCGCCTGTTGGTTTTGGTCATAAATGCTTGATGCCAGCATTAATGGAACTCTCAACAGTACATCCTCAACTTGATATAGACCTGACACTCAGTGACGAGCGCGTGGATGTAGTTGACGAAAAAATAGATATTGGGATTCGTATCGGCTTCATGAGGGATAGTCGATCTATTGCCCGCCAGCTCGCCAAAATTAATCTGTATGTCGTGGCTTCGCCTGACTTGATAAATAGAGTGGGAACGCCTGCGTCTATT
>JAMCRH010000200.1:641-2718 GCA_023380515.1 Gammaproteobacteria bacterium
GCCATGGGTTTTTTCCATGGACAGACAGTGGACGCCATCCATAACACGTTTTCGAAGTGCCGACGCCGAAGCTGAATTAATGGGTGTACAAAATGGACTGGGGTTTGCTCAAATTCCTGACTTTTTGGCCCAAGACTTATTACGCCAAGAGAAACTTGTTAGAGTGTTAGAAGAGTTCGAGCCTGTGCCTTGGGATTTATATATTTATCGCCCTCAACGTGGTCCAGTACCACAACGTGTTCGATTGGTTTTTGATCACTTGGTGTCAAGATTGAGTGTCCGCTAATGGCACATAAGTAATATTCATAAAGTGCGAATACTACATTAGGGATGCTCTGAATAACTCGTCAAACAGCGCTGTACTGTCTTAATTTACCTGCACCGAGCAGAAATCGGCACAGATCGCCCCTCGATTTGTTCATTTTTCCGCCTGAAATCCGCGTTTCAGCGGATTTCAGGCGCACTGGCCCTAGGCCAGCAGATATTTCTGACTGCGAAGCAGGTTCGCCAAACCAGCGAGTACATAAAGTCGGTTGGTGTTCTTCGCCAGGCCGCGATAGCGAACCTTGCTATAGCCGAACATGCGTTTGATGTAGAAGAACGCATGCTCAACCTTGGCGCGCACGCTGGCCTTGATGTGTTCCGCCTCTTCAATGTCTTCTGAGGCAAGCTTCTTACGCTTACCTGGCCGCATGGCGACAAGCCATTCGCGATTATCCGAGACAAGATTCTCTCGATCCTGTGCGCCGGTGTACCCGGCATCAGCCCAAACTCGCTCTTCCTTTCCATGTAACAGCTTGTCTGCCACATTCAGGTCATGTTCGTTTGCAGGCGTTGTTTCGATGCTGTGAATCAGCCCGAGCGATTCATCCACACCGATGTGCATCTTCATGCCGAAGTGCCATTCATTGCCTTTCTTGACCTGATGCATTTCCGGATCACGCTCACCATCCTTGTTCTTGGTTGAACTGGGCGCGGCAATAATGGTGGCATCAACGATGCTACCTTCACGTAGCACCAGACCATGCCGGTCCAGATGCTTGTTGATCTTGGTGAACAGCTTCTTGCCCAACTTGTGCTGCTCAAGAAGATGGCGGAAGTTGAGGATGGTTGTTTCATCCGGCACCCGATCCAGGCGGATGCCGGCAAAACGTCGCATCGATTCAATCTCGTAGAGCGCGTCCTCCATCGCCGGATCGCTCAGGTTGTACACCAGCTGCATGACGTGTACGCGGAGCATGGCCGAAAGCGGATATGGCGGGCGCCCCATGTCACCGCGGGCATAGTGCTTGGCAATCGGGGCTTCGAGCTGCTTCCAGGGCAGCAATACTTCCAGCTTCTCCAGAAACAGCTCGCGACGAGTCTTGGGCTTCTTGATGGCGTACTCGGCTTCGGCAAAGGTCAGCTGGCTCATGTGATCTCCAGAGGCTGGCGGGAACTGGCTCAATTATGCCAAAGTACGAGAGTTTTTCAGAGGTTCCTTAGCTCACTTTACTGCAAAAACCGTAACCAATGTCTTCGTTGAGTCACCAGGAATCATAACAAAGTGCATTTTGCTACCAACATGCTGCCAAAACTCTGCCTCCTGTGCATATTTTTTTGCTTTTTGGATAGTGTAGTAGCCCCCATTTAAACCGGACACGCTTCGATGGAATAAATACTTCGTCCATAAGTGAATGGAAATAGTTCAGGACCTCAACACCCGTCGCTAATTCGAAAAAGCCGTTGTTAAACCCTGTTTCATCCAGTCGATGGCGCCCTAATGGTCGCGAAGCAACGCCATAAAAGCCTGAAGGCTGGTGTAATCGCACAAAAGGATATGCGTCGTTCCAGTGCCCGCCCACTTTTGAACGACGGTCGACCATCAAAAAGGTGGCGTCGGTTTCTGTGAGCATCTTGTAGACAAAAGCCAACGCTGTGGCATCGACGTCCCCCCGCTTTTGAGTATCACAAGGCTTTGGAGTCCGGGGTTAATGTAGCCGGATTTCGAGCCAGTTGTCTCGCATAAGCTGATGGCGTCAAGCCGCCCAGACCGCGCTTCGGTCTTTCCTCGTTATATTCCCGGCGCCATTGCTCA
>JAMCRH010000201.1 GCA_023380515.1 Gammaproteobacteria bacterium
TCACTGTATAAATTGAGTTCAAAACTTTGCGTATCGAAGCTAAAAAGGCCTCGGGAATTGACGAACCAAAGGCTGGTACCGATTAATTGGTAGCCCCACATATATTCGCTGAGTAGTTCACGCGCTGTGGCGTCGGTGACCAAATCAGCCAACACCGTACGCTCGCCTGAGCTGGCGTCAAAGCGGTACATCTCGTCACTTTGATACAACCACAGCACATCGGCGTCTACAGGGTCCGGATACAAGTTGTAGACCGTGCCTTCATGGATATACGCCGAGTCATCGTCGGTGGCAAAAAACATCTCGTGGCGCACAGGGATGCTGTTTGTATCGAGTAGATTGAGTCCGTTTTGGGTGCCGGCCCACAAGCGCCCGTGGTCGTCTTCGGCAAGTGCCCAAATTTGATTACTACTCAGGTGGGGAAAACTACCCACGCCACGGGCAATGGTTTCGAATACACGGGTTTGTGGGCGCCACTGGAACAACCCGTTGAACCAAGTCCCTAACCAAATATTACGGTCACTGTCGATAAACAGGTGGTGAATGCTGTTGTCAAAGACCGGCACGCTTGAATCGGCAAAGCGCAGTACATTGCTAAAGTGGTTGCGGTTGGTATCGAGCTGATAAAAACCGGTGTGCGCGGCCATTAGCAAATTATGGCGGTGGCTTTGGATTTGCCACACATTGAGGTCGGCGGCGACCACCTCAGTATCAAGGCTAACACTTGAATCCTGGGCGCTTAGGGCTTGTTCGAGTGCTTGCAAGGGCAGGCGATATAACCCCTGTACCGTGGCGACATATAAATAGCGGTCAAGCACATACAAATATTTACTATTTAGCTGGTTAAAATGGGCATCGGGGTCGTTCAGGTAATCAATTTCGGTGACCGCAAAGGTGTCGGTACGAATAGCATCAAGCCCTTTGGACGTGGCGACGAGAATATAGTCATTGAAAGCGATCGCGTGGCGGATAATATCGTAGTAATTATCACTTTGTTGGTCCACTTGGTATACGTCGGTAAGCTCATTGGTTTCCACATGCATGCGGCGAACGCTGGTATCGTTGCTAAAATAATAATAATCATGGTGGCGAAAAATATGGTTAATTTCCGCGAACCACCATTCATCAATAAGCTCAAAACCTAGGCGCTGCTCGAAGTTTTGCGCATTGGGTGAGAGGCTAAATAAGCCCACATTTGGAATAGCAAGCCACAGCACGCCGTCGTCAGTAAGGCGCAACATTGAGATATGGCGATTGGTAAACACCCCTTCGGGGCCTTTAATATGGTGGAAGTGATGGCCGTCAAAGCGGTTTAAGCCCGCGCCGGTTGCAATCCAAAGAAATCCGTCAGCGTCTTCAACCACACCGGTAATGGTATTTTGCGTTAACCCATGATTAACAGTGAAATGCTCTAACCTCACACTTTGGCCGTCAGTATTAGATGCTGCGGCATGCACCGCAGGGATCATCCCACCGAAGACGATGAGCAGCAGATATAAAAGCGTATATCCCATGCCGTTCCTTGTGCTTTCGATTTATTAGGCGTCGCGGTCGACGGCTAAATGCGCCAGGGCAATTAACGCATCTTTATACTCTGAAGCAGGTAAAATTTGCAGTGCTTGTTTGGCCTTTTCGGTTTCTTCTATTGCTTTCGTACGGGCATAATCAAGCGCACCGGTTTGCTGCATGGCCTGCATCACCGCAGGTAATTTATCGCGCTGACCGCCCTGTTGGATGGCTTCACGAATCAGTGCTGCCTGTTCATAATCGCCATGCCACATCGCATATAAAAGCGGCAGTGTGGGTTTACCTTCGGCTAAATCATCGCCGACCTGCTTGCCCATCGTCGCGGCGTCTGCAGCATAATCGAGAATGTCGTCGACAAGCTGGAAAGCAGTGCCTAAATGGCGACCATAGGCGGCTAAGGCTTGTTCGATATCGTTGGGTTGTTCAGCTAAGACGGCACCCAATTGAGTAGCTGCTTCGAATAGGCGCGCGGTTTTACTGTAAATGACAGCGAAATAACGTGCTTCCGAGGTTTCCGGGTCGTTGCAGTTCATTAACTGCATAACTTCGCCTTCGGCGATGACGTTGGTGGAGTCGGCCAAAATTTCCATCACTCGCATTGAGCCCATGGAAACCATCATTTGAAATGCGCGTGAATAAAGGAAATCGCCCACCAGCACACTGGCTTCATTGCCAAACTTGGCATTCGCCGTTTCACGGCCGCGGCGCATGTCCGACTCGTCGACGACATCGTCGTGAAGCAAGGTCGAAGTATGAATAAATTCTACCACGGCGGCTAAGGTATGATGTTGCGTACCCTGATACCCAAGCGCACGGGCTGCAAGTACCGCCAGCAAAGGCCGTAAGCGTTTACCGCCAGCGCTAATAATGTATAATCCAAGCTGATTAATGAGCGCAACATCGGAACGTAACTGGGTCATTATCAACTGGTCGACAGCTTTCATTTCCGTCTCAGAGAGGCGTTTGATCGCCGCTAGATCCATCATCTTCTCGGGGTCTCTAAAGTCACGATTTGGCGCAGATTTTACAGGATCTTTGCTTTTTCGCCAGTGTTATGGCGGTCAGTTTGAAAAAGCTTGTTTTTTTGCCTATTTACCCTTGCGCTTAGCGCCTATTTTGCGTAAAATTCGCGCCCTGAATTGAGTTTTGAGCGCCCTGACTGGGCTGTGGAGAAGAATTATGTACGCGGTTTTCCAAAGTGGCGGTAAACAACACCGTGTCGCTGAAGGCCAAGTAGTTCGCTTGGAAAAGCTAGAAGCTGCAACTGGCGAAACTGTTGAGTTTGATCAGGTTCTAATGCTGTCAAACGGTGATGACGTGACTATCGGTGCACCTTTTATCAGTGGCGGTAAAGTCACTGCTGAAGTTGTTAACCACGGTCGTGCTGACAAGGTGAACATTGTTAAGTTTCGCCGTCGTAAGCACTCTCGCAAGCAGATGGGCCACCGTCAGTGGTTCACTGAAGTGAAGATCACTGGTCTGAGCAAGTAATTAAGGAGTAACGACAAATGGCACATAAAAAGGCAGGTGGTTCAACCAAAAACGGTCGTGACTCAGAATCAAAACGTCTGGGTGTGAAGCGTTATGGTGGTGAATCTGTATTAGCAGGTAACATCCTGGTTCGTCAGCGCGGTACTCGTTTCCACGCTGGGGACAACGTTGGTGTAGGTCGTGACCACACCTTGTTCGCGAAAGCCGACGGCAAAGTTTCTTTTGACGTCAAAGGCCCGAACAATCGCAAATTTGTTAGCATCGTAGCTGAGTAAGCTAAGCTAATAGAGCGAAACAGAAACCCCGCGTTTGCCGCGGGGTTTTTTGTTTATGTACCAAGTGGTACAAGAATTTTTTAAGAAAGGCAGGTTTGGCATGAAGTTCGTCGATGAAGCAGAAATCCGTGTAGAAGCCGGAGACGGTGGTAACGGCTGCGTCAGTTTCCGTCGTGAAAAATATGTTCCACGTGGTGGCCCCAATGGCGGTGACGGCGGGGATGGCGGCGACGTTTGGCTGATTGCCGATGAAAACCTGAATACTTTGATTGACTATCGCTTTGAGCGCTTCCATCGTGCTGAGCGTGGCCAGAATGGTATGAGCGCGAACTGTACAGGTAAGCGCGGACAAGATTTAACCATTACTGTCCCTGTTGGTACCCGAGCGCGTGACTTAGATACCGATGAAGTTATCGGCGATCTGACCAAGCATGGCCAGAAGCTGTTGGTCGCGAAAGGCGGCTTTCATGGGTTAGGTAATACGCGTTTTAAGAGCTCGACC
>JAMCRH010000202.1 GCA_023380515.1 Gammaproteobacteria bacterium
ACGCACTTGGACTTCAGATAAAAAACAGTACGCCATTGAGAATGGATCAACGTATATACCGCTCCTACGATCAGTCGATACCTGCACATACGATACAACTTTATTATCTTCTGATATGTACGACAAATGATCGGGCAAGTGCACGAAAACCACTTCAAATGAATTAGCGTGCACAATTAAATTTAGTGCATTCCAAAGATCCAGCTCAATTTTACTCTCATCTATATTTCCAGAAGACGACCAACACTTATTTTTCAATCCAAACTTTGTGCTTTTATCGAACGATTCAAGCACTCTTCTTGCATTTAACGAAAACGTGCTGATAGATTTCTGCACCTTGAGCTCCACTGGGTGCAAGACCTCATTGTTATTTATATATTGGGCGCCAACTAGTGACCATATTTCAACGGCAGAATCCTTAGCTATATCAAATGAATTTTGCAGAATGCTCATATTTTACCCTTATGCATAACGCCCGAGCACAGCGGCACGAACGTAGTGAGTGTCCAGCGCCGCAGGCGCGTGCTGATGCGACTGGTTATGTGAACGACTCAAATGAGCCAGCCTCATCCTATTAAACTGTCGATGCCATCAGCTTCAATAGTTCGCTTAACTTCGTCTAGCGCGGCTGCATCGGTATTAAATTCGTCGTCCCAAACCAACGAGCTATTTGACTCGTCGATAACTTCCAACATCCAGCCACCTTTATCTCCACGATAAATATCAACCTGGATAGTTTTCCCATCCACGGTAATTGGCTGCGATAAAGGGCTCATTTCAAGTTCAAACTCTTCTGTCATTATTTAGCCTGTATTCGATAAATAGTTCACATAACCTTTGTATAATGTGCCAGCACACTTTGCAGCTGCAGATTTTCAGGCGGTATCAAAGTCAGGCAATTGATATAGCGAGGATTTCGTTATGAGGAGGCTCTTTCCCTAGGAAAACAAACTGAGCATGCTCGTTTTACTGTATCGCTACGCCTGATATCCTTGGCTCACGTTATGATTATGTTAACGACATTACTAAAATTAATATCGAGCTGCAACTGCAAAGCGTGTGTTTTTCTTCAACTATATGAGCACACAATTCATGAGCCCAAGTAATCAAGGCACCTCAATAGTCGCGGTTTCTTTCACCACCCCTTCCCCGTCAAAGCTCATAAGCTCAAAGGTTCGCCCAGGCTTGAGATAAAGTGGGTAACTCTCACCAGCAAACAACAACACTTGGTCATGTGGTACTTGCGTGCTGTCATCCTCTTTCACAAAGGCACGAATTAACCGCGCTTCTTCATTACTTCGTAACGATTGAGGTATCGCCACTGGTTCGCCTAGTAGCTTCCGGTAAAATCCTACAGATGTCGCCATTGGCAGATGCAATTGCGCATCTACCAGCGATTCGAACTGTCCAATAACGCGAGGCTGCGCTTCATTGTCCAGTCTCAATTTTGCGTCTGTAGGGTTTGTAGCTTCCTCGCTCTCATACACGCAACTAACTAAATCAATTGAAAAAGGCTCATTGCCAGTGAGCGCCATAAAGCGGGCAGCCATCCACAATTGTTCAGCTTCGCCTACTGGCTGCTTGGCGATATGACTCCACCCAGCAAATATGAGAAAGCGAGCATTGGTGTCTGCGGTGTCTATAACCGCTGCAATATTCTTAGCTTGAGCTTCTTCACGAAAATCAAAGTTCGACTCCCCTTCTGGTACTTGCTCATCAAGCTCGTAACCAAATACCTCGAAGCCGAGCTCATGGGCCCGCATTAGCAATGCTGCAAACACCGGCTCCCAGGTATAAAAGCCTTCTTCAGGTTGCGTTTGCCTTGGTGAAAGCGCTTCAAAACCGATATGGGTGAAGCCTTGCGCTTTGAAGCTTTCGAGCATGCTCAAAACCCAGGCTCTGGAAGCGAGGTGAAAATGGTTTTCGTTTATCATTACAACCTGATGATCGCCTAGCATCTCTTCCGTCCATTGGCTCGCGTCGAAGAACGAGCGATCGTTTTGAGCAAAGCACGCACCAGGAAGTGGCAGCGAGGGATGAAGGTCGTAGACTAAATCCTGACGGCCGACAAGTGTGTAATAGGTGGCCAGCATTTGTATGCGAAGCCCCTCTGGTTCCATTTTCTGCACCGACTCATATGCATTGGCAAAAGCGCCCTCTTCAAGCAGTGGCTTTAGCCCCTGCGCATGAGTGGAAAGTGATACGCCACCCAGCAGTACCAGCCATACCCGAAACAGCAACATTGGAGAATACCTCATGACTCGGTACTACCGAATTTGGTGCGCAGTTTACGAAATCCAAAGCGTGCTAAATCGATCAAGATCAGCATCACTAGAACAAAGCCACCAACAAACAAAGCGCGAATCCAATCAATGTGGCTGATGCCATTAAACGCAGCTTGCGTGACTATAGAACCAAACAATGCGAACCCTACACAGGGCAGGTAAAATGATATAAGTCTTAACAGTTTCATGTTATTGCTCTCCCTTGCACCCCATATAGATTTTCCCATGACTTCTTCCCCAATAATACAAACATGATATCAGTGAGATTCCCACTAAAACGGCTCAATCGCTGCTTAATTGACTCTAATCCCTTGCACAAAAACACAATCTTGAATTTGGCGGTGATTCCCCAACGGAAGTAGGCGTATAATCTCTACCTCGCCCGAGAAATCGTGTTGCGTATCAAACTCGACTTGGTAGTAAAAGTTGATGTACCTATTGTTACCAAACAAATGTAAGTACGGCATACTCTCAATCGCCCAATTGCCAGTTAACGGTTCATTGTCTGCAAAGGTAATAGTGAACGTATGGTCTCTCGTTAAAGTGAGTGTTGCCATTGCCTCGCAAAGTTTGGCGTTATACGCCCCTTGTATATTGCGCCCGGGCTTTTCAACAAAATCAGTATCAAACAGATAAAGGCCGATATTATCGCCTCGATACCAATGGTTGCCTTGCTGAACGATGGCCGTGTTGATGTTGTGATAGCCAAGCTCGTCCAGTGCGCTTACGAGCCTTTCAACCGACGCGCCAAAAGCAGCGCTTGAACCACTCAAAATCGTCCAGGAATGAATAGAGCTCGGTGGTTGCACTGATATAACTTGTACATCAAAACCTTCGCGCTCAAGTAATTCTTGGATCTGCTGAATACTTGATTCATTGAGCTTGTAGTCATTCACAAAGACTTTTTGAGACGCGCAACCAACAAGCATTAACGGGATAAGACATAGTGCGAAAAGACATAAAGCAGATTTCACTGGCTGTCCCTAAAGTAGTTTCGTTATCCATTCATAGGCAGTTAATCAAATCAGTGCGCATTTAGCAATCGCCTGCCCAGTCTAAACATCACTTCCACCCCTGGAGCCACTTCGTGGCGTCTTTGAGTTCAACCCAGTCTATCTCGTAGCTGTTGTTCGATAACACGGACTCGATGCTGCACAGTGTCACGGTGCCGTCTTCGTCATACTCTACGTCTGCAACTAGAAAGTGCTTTTCGCGGTTAATGGGCTTAACGGCTGTCCATTTGCTGTTGAGCAGTTTTGACGGATTAATTTGGTTCATTAGTGTTCCTTAAAAATTAACAATAGGCCTGACAAAACGGGCTATCGCAACGCAAAAACTAGCCGCATCCCTGCGGCTAACTCATGACGCTATCAATACTGTCGTAACACCAGCCCTGGCTTGCGGCTGGCTACCCGCATGCTAATGCCTGCTACGGTCAACCAACATATGCCGAACGTAAGCGCAGTTGCCCCGATATACAGCGCGAGACTTTGACTCGCACGCACATTAAAACCTGACAGCCACCACTCAACCAGAAAGTAGGTGCCCGGTACTGCAACAATTACGCTAATAACCATAAGCACCATATATTCGCGGGCTAATGTATTGACTATTTGTAGACGGTTCGCACCGAGCACTTTGCGCATGGCGACTTCTTTACTGCGTTGCTCAGCGCTAAAAGCCGCCAGACCAAATAACCCGATACACGTCAGTAATATCGCCAAACCTGCGAACAGCATAATAATGGTGCGTTGGCGCTGCTGGTTATGGTACATCGCGGTAAAGTCGGCACCCAGCCAAGAAGTACGAATATCCATGCGGTTTAGACGTTGTTGTAACATTCCTTCAATGTCCTGGCGCATACTCAGTGCTACAGCTGGCTCTAAACTGATAATGATGTTGGCGTAGGTCATGGGCGAGCGCCCTGCTATTATCACGGCAGGCTCCATACGGCGCAGCGCTGGGCCGACTTGAAAGTCATCCACCACACCTACAATGTGTAATTCGGTGGGCATGGCGTCATCAATCATCCAGCGCTGACCAATGACATCTTCAGGGCTAAAGCCTGCGCTCCGAGCCAGCGACGCGGTGACAATAGCGGATGCGGTGGCTGTCCCCTCGCCCATGGTGAACCAATCTGCTTGACGACTAGGGTCAAAGTCGCGCCCAGCGCGCAAGGTTAAGCCTGTCGCTTCGACAAACCGATAGCTGGCACCAAAACTAGCCACGGGCGGCAAACGGTTCTCTGCGGTTTGGCCGGGTATGCGTAAGGTCGCAATTTGCGAATAGGTATTCGTCAAGTCAATGTCCATCGAGCTTGCAGCACGCACACCGGGCATGGCGTTCAAATCGTTCAATACACTTTGGTTTTCGGACCACAATAGTTGTTCATTATCGACGCCATGCACCATGAGCCGCGCTTCGGTTTGATAGCCGGTATCTTGGTTCAACAAAATATTCAGTTGTTGTTGCAGCATGGCACTACCAATCAGTAACGCGACGGTAATTGCGCCTTGCGCAACCAATAACCCTTTGCGTATCCAAACTGCGGTATTGCCGCGCTGCAAGTCACCACTTAAGACTCGTTTGGCATTAAAGGCCGAGATGAAAATGGCTGGGTAGATGCCAGCAAGCACGCCTATGATTAAGCTGCACACTAGCAACAGTGCTCCGAAGCTGCCCAAGTAGTCCAAGCTAATTGGGCGGTTTACCAAATTGCTAAACGCGCTCACGCCCATTTCAACCATCACGGCGGCTAAAAACCCTGCCAGCAATGCGACCATTAGCGATTCAAGCATAAATTGGGTAAATAGCTGCCAACGCGTTGCGCCTAAGGTTTTGCGTACCCCTACTTCTTTGGCGCGGCTACCCGAACGCGCAATGCTCATATTAATAAAGTTGATGCTGGCGACCAATAACAACAACCCAGCCAACACCGAAGCGGTTAACAATGTGGCGCGTGAACCATTGGTTTTATGCTCATAGGACAGTTGCGAGCGCAGGTGAATATCGGTCAGTGCCCGCAACTGGACATTCGACATATTCTGGCCGCCATACGCCTTGTCATTTACCACCTGAGAAATTGCCTGCGTTAATTGCTTGCGGTTCACGTCATCAGGAATATGCACATATACATAGGCATTGTTCATCATGATCGGTTGGTTGAGATCGGATTCTGAGGCCAGGCGCAATGAATCAGCATGGAAGTGACTTTGCTCAGGGAATTCGATAACCGCAGCCACGGTAAAGACTTGGCTGTCACTGGTTAGGGTTTCTCCCACACTGTCAATGCGGCCGAATAGGCGTTGCGACTGCTCCAACGTAAGCGCAATAAAGCTCGGGTCATTTAGTACCCGTGCAAAGTCACCAGCAACGATGTCAAAACTAAAGTAATCAGTGAAATTGGCTTCAATAGTCATGCTGTCGAGCTGCAGCGGCAATTGTGCATTGAGTGGCCGCACATACAGCGACGATTCGAACATACGCGTGCCATCAATGCGCGAATCGATGGCCTGAAATTCCTCAACAATCGCAGGGCTGCTAATCGGAAAGCGTTGCTCGAGTGGCACAAACAGCTGTTCAACCCGATAAGTTTGCTCGGCATTGGGGTGCATCACATCGTAACCACGCTCAAATTGCACAAAAAGCAGAATTAACACAGCGGCGGCAAGGCCTACAGACAAGCCGATTAAGTTGAGTGCCAAATGGATTTTTTGACGCAAAAGCGCTCGTAGCCCAGTTTTTATATAGCTTGCGGACATTGAAACATGGTTACGCATGCTCCACCTCCTGCTCAACTGCAGTTACCTGCTCGCTGACAATACGACCATCCAGCATACGTACAATTCGACTGGCATAACGCGCTTCGTGCTCCGAGTGCGTTACCATGACAATGGTTGTGCCTTGTTGATTCAACTGACGTAGTAGCTGCATCACATCGTCACTGTTTTTTGAGTCGAGGTTACCGGTCGGTTCATCCGCAAGGATCACTGCGGGAGTAATCACCAGCGCACGGGCCACTGCCACGCGTTGCTGTTGACCACCTGACAGCTGAATAGGTCGATGCTCAGCGCGGTGATCGATACTCATATCCTGAAGTATCGCTTCGGCACGTGCGCGGCGCTCTTGTTTGCTGACACCTAAGTACTGCAACGGCAGCTCAACGTTCTCGCGCACGCTCAATTCGTCGATTAAGTTAAAGCTTTGGAATACGAAGCTAAGTTGTGACTTGCGCAGCTCTGCCAATTGGCGTTCGCTGTATTTGGCAATGTCTTTGGTTTTGAATTCATAAGCACCCGAAGTTGGCGAATCCAGCATGCCAAGAATACTCAATAAGGTTGATTTACCACACCCTGAAGGGCCCATGATGGCGACAAAATCGCCAGGCTGAATGGTTAAATTCACTGCGTTTAAGGCCGTGATTTCAAGCTGCTCGGTGCGAAACACGCGCGATAAATTGTCTAGGCGAATAAGCGGCTGATTGGTAGTCGTGTTGTGACTCATGGTGGTTATCCTTATTGTTGTAACTGAATACTATCGGCTTGCTGAAAGTCGCGATAGCTTGAGGTAATAATTTTTGCGCCAGCGGGTAAGCCATCCAGCACTTCTATCCACTGTGGCGTTTGTCGACCAAGGGTCACGGGGGTGCGCACGGCATAGCGTGACTGGCTATCAAGCACATAGACAAAGTGGCCGCCGCCCTCTTGTAAGAAAGGTCCGCGCGGTATCGCCAGGCGCTCGGTGGCGCCGGCTTCTAAATGCAAGGTTAGGTTGAGTGACTGGCCACGGGTCATACGGATGTCGTCTGGTAGCATGAACTCGATTTGAAACTGGTTGCTGGTGACCCGACTGTCGATTCTGTCCACTTGCAAATCATGAGGCTGACCTGCAATCGTGACGGTCGCAGCCATGCCCAATTGCACGCGGTTGAGATAAAACTCGTCAATGTTAGCAATTAACTTGTAGCTGTCAGGAATATCAATCTGACCTAAACGGCTACCAGATGCGCGAGATTCACCAGTTTCAACGTTAAATTCGCTCAAATAGCCGCTAATCGGCGCTCTTACCAGCAAGTTATTTACGTTTTGGCGCGCAAATTCGAGGTTACGCGTAAGCATTTCGACACTTTCAGCCAGCTGGTTGACCTGCAACTCGCGAATAGTTTCTTCAGTTTCCTGGCGCTGACGCGTTAAAGCGAGCACGCTTTGTTGGTAGCTAAGGCTTTCGTGTAAACTGGTCAGCTCCTCCGCTGAAATCATCGAACGTGCATGCAGTCGCTCGTTCTGCTCAATGTGTCGCTCAAGGGTTTTGATCTGGTATTCAAGGTCAAGTATGTCGCGCTGCAAATTGAGGCGATTGGTTTCAATCGTCATCTGGGTGTTGCGCAAAAAATTCATTTGCTCAGTCACTTGCGCTTCACGACTAATTAAATCGAGTTGTAAGCCAGTGTTGCTAAGCTGCACGAGTGGATCGCCTTTTTCTACATAACTGCCCTGCTCGATAAAGCGTTGCTCAACACGGCCGCCATCGGTGAGATCTAAAAATACGGTGTGTTGCGGTGCTGCGCTGGCTCGTAAACTGATGCTTTCACGCAATACGCGCGGCTGCACGGTTGCCACGCTAATATCATTCAGGGTCAGAGTGCTTTGAAAACGGCTCGTGCTTGTATGTAAGTGCCATGCAATCACTGCCATTGCAGCGAATACGGCGGCGACTACTAGCATTCTATTTAACCGTCGTGGTGGTTTGGTTATCTGTTTGTCCATGGCTAGTCTCTAGGCAATTTCAATTAAATGGTGATGCCTGAACTATCCTAGTTTCGTGCCAACCCGTTAATTCATTTAATTTCAATAAGTTAAGTCTAGACAGCTATGAATAAGTGTCCACAGGTAGTACACGCCAGTGTCCAAAAATGGACACCCGCGAAGCTTTTTTTGACCCGCCGTATAATTTCCGCTTAGATAGCCTTTTACTAATTATCTGGCGAGCCATGTCAAAGCCCATGCGCGTATTAGTTGTTGATGATAATCAGGATATTTTGATCGCCTGCAGATTATGCCTAAAGCCTTACGTTGCAGATGTGATGACGCTTGCGAACCCCACTGAATTGCTGGGCGTGCTCAAGGTGAACCAAGTCGACGTGGTGTTGCTGGATATGAATTTCACTCGTGATGCCAGTAGCGGCGAAGAAGGGATTTTCTATTTAAAGCAAATTTTAGCCGCGCACCCCAAGATGCCGATAGTGATGATGACGGCTTATGCCGACGTGACCCTTGCTGTGAAAGCGATGCATCTTGGCGCGAAAGATTTTATCGCCAAGCCTTGGGACAACCAGCATTTGATTGACGCAGTGCTGTCAATGGGCGATAGCACCGCAGTGCCAACTAACGCCGCTAAAGCGCCAGCTCACGAGCTCAGTACGCCATTAATTGGCGATAGCGCCCCCATGCAAGTGGCGAAGCAACTGATTGAGAAAGTGGCCCAAAGTGACGCTAACGTACTTATTTTGGGCGAAAGCGGCACAGGTAAAGAGGTTGTCGCCCAGCATATTCACCAGCTATCAAGCCGCCGCGACAAGCGCTTTGTGGGTGTAGATATGGGCACCCTGCCCGATAATTTGTTCGAAAGTGAGCTCTTTGGCTACAAGAAAGGCAGCTTTACCGGCGCCATGCAAGATAGCCCAGGGCGAATGGCGGCGGCAGACAAAGGCACGTTATTTTTAGACGAGTTGGGTAATTTACCCTTACCCCAGCAAGGTAAATTGTTAAGTGCGTTGCAAAATCGTGCAGTGACCGCCATCGGCGCGCAAGCTCCGGTGGCCATCGACATTCGGCTGATTAGCGCGACCAATGAAAACTTGCATCATCAGGTGGCAATGGGCGCCTTTCGTCAGGACCTGTTCTACCGCATTAACACCGTTGAAATACAGTTACCGCCCCTGCGGGAGCGCGGTAATGACATTAATGTATTGCTTGATTGGTATGCTCAGCGCTATACCGCGCGCTATGGTCGCACCGGCTTAAAGATAAAGGACAGCGACCGCAACTGGCTTGGTAACTACCGTTGGCCGGGTAATGTACGTGAACTAGCGCATAGTGTTGAGCGTGCAGTGGTGCTTGCAGACAGCACGTACTTAGATTTCACGCAATTGGCGCAGCAATCCGCTATGCCCGCGACTGAGCCACACAGTACAGAGGCGCCAAGTGATACGCCGTTTTTACTCGACTATGTTGAGCGCAAGACCATTCAGCAAGCATTACAATTTTATCAAGGCAATGTCAGCCATGCTGCTAAGGCGCTGGGACTGACTCGGGGTGCGATGTACCGACGTATGGAAAAATACAATTTATGAGCGCGATATTCGTATGGCTTGCTGTCTTCGCGCTCGCGTTTGGGTTGCTAGTCGTCAGTGTAACCGCGAGCTATGTGTCAGTTGGTCACGCACCACAAATTAACCTTGGGGCCGCTGGCTTGACCTTGCTAGCTGGGCTGGCGGTTGTCGCGCTGTTGATGATAAAGCAACAACTTAACCGCCAACAAAACCAGGTCAGTCAGGTACTCAGATCACTCAAAAACCGCGATTCGAGTTTAAGCATCCCTGGTGCGCCGCAAATCCAGCCCTTGCTGCAACAAATTCAACAGGAAATTGCTCGCAGTCGTGATGACGCTGAAGTTCAGGCGAGCTACCTCAAAGCTTTAATTGCGCAGTTAGATATCGCGGTACTGGAATTTGATGCCGAAGGCTATGTTATGCAGTCCAACCCAGCCGCTGAGCGCTTGCTCGGCGCACGCTTTTTGCAGGCGTGGCGAGTCGCCGTTAATAGGTCAGATACTGGTGAACATGAACCCAGCCTGCGCAAGAATATTAAGGCGCTGCAGCAACTCATTCAGCATAATACATCAGGGCGCCGTGGCGAGCTGATATGGCATTTTCCGAACCGCAAAGAAACCCTGCTTTACACCTTAATTCATGGCTTTAACCAAGGTCAGCAGCGTACCTTAGTCACCTTGCAAAGCATTGAAAAACAACTTGTTTACCATGAAGTCAAGGCTCATCAGCAATTGGTGAAGGTGCTTACCCATGAAGTCGCAAATTCCATTACCCCCATGGTGTCACTCACCCAAAGCGCCCAGCATATCAATGCGCATATGCTCGAAAATGGCGTGCAAGGCAGTGATGACCTAGCTGAAGCACTTGCGACTATCACTCGGCGTGGTCAGCATTTGACTCAGTTTATTCAATCGTTCAAAGCATTAAGTGAGCCCGTGCGCGCACAACTTAGCGTGCAACCGCTGGCTCGCCAAATTAATGAAGTAGTGCGTTTGCTCACCGTTGAGCTTGAAGGTATTACGCTTGTTGTCGATGTTGACAATGACGTCGCGGTCAGTATCGACCCCGGCTTGTTTGAACAGGTGCTTATTAACCTGTTAAAGAATGCGGCTGAAGCAACTATGGGGCAAGACCAACGACGGGTGCAGCTCAAAGCGCGGCGTATCGATGACCAAGTCTGCTTAGATATTATCGACAATGGCAGCGGTATCAGTGAGCATGCCGCAGCGAGTATCTTCGTGCCGTTTTTCACCACCAAAACTACAGGAACCGGTATTGGTCTGCCCCTTGCTCGCTCGTTAATGCTGTCTCAAGGTGGCAATTTACTATTGCTTGACGCGACCGACCACGGACATTTCCGCTGCGTGTTTGGTTAAGCGCCTTAAAACGGGCTGTCGCAGCACCAATGAACAGGCTCGCCGCTAAATGGGTGTTGAACCTGTAGCTCGCTGGCGTGCAGGAGTAATCGGTCGGCCAGCTGTTGACTGGATGCGCTGTGATACAAATCACAGCCAAGGATTGGATGGCCAAAATACAGGCTATGAATTCTAAGCTGATGCGTACGTCCGGTGATTGGGGTAAATTCCACCAATGTACGCTGCGGTTGTTCGAGGCGTTTTAAAACACGAAAATGGCTGGTTGCGGCCTTGCCGGTTTGGCTGCAAATTTTAACGCGCGGGAACTGGTTTTTATCTTTTGCGATCGGCGCACTAATGACGCCTTCGTTATCGCTTACCCATCCTTCCAACATCGCGATATAGCGCTTTTGCACGCCACCTGACTGAAATTGCTGATTAAGGTGCTGCGTTGCCTGCTGGTTGAGACCCACGACCATAACACCTGAGGTGCCGAAATCGAGCCGATGGGGTAATTTTGCTGCACTAAACGCGGGGCTTATGCCAGGCTGGCCATTCACCAGACGATAATGCACCGAATCAAGGTTCAGCGGGTTTTTACCCGATAAACTCAACAGGCCAGAAGGCTTATTAATCAATAAGATGGCATCGTCTCGATAGAGAACTTCAACAAAGCCATCGCAGGCGGACGCAATAAAATGATCATCACTATTTAAAACCTGCAAACCACCTCCAAAACCTAAGCAACATTGAACCTTCGCAGTGTATCAAGCATGCAACAGCGCCCTTACAACTTATATGGCGAAAAAAAGAGCCGCTATTGTAAGCAGCTCTTGTGTAAAAGGTAAGGGCTCTTGGCTACTCTTCGAATCGAATCGTTGTGGTACTGCCCGACTGAATCGTAACATTTTGTCCTTGAATGAATTCAAGGTCAGTTGCCATTTCAGGGTCATCGTTGGTGTCGCAGGTTAATGCTGCGAAGTATTCACCAGACTCGATGAAGCCAATTTTAAATTCATAGCTGTCCACGTTATCGAAGCGCACCGCGACACTGGTGTAGGCATCGTCGTCGCTGTCACTATTGCCCTGCAAGTCGGCTAATTCAAGATCTGAACCTTCAAACAGGTAGACCGCAGCGACTGGATCGCGTAAATCGCTTGGTGCGACATCACAATTTTGATTAATTAGAAGTTGCTCAGCCACCTCACCTTGTAAATGCCCTACATCGACATTGTCGACTAGGCGCACGCCACGCGGCGTCAGCAAGTATCCATCTTGGCCTGGTGGGTTACGCAAAGCGCGACGTAAATCAAATTCCAGTGTGTAATCAAAGTTGCCGCCGGCTGTCAGTGTCGGGCCGTCTAAACGCAGCTGGTTCGATGGAATCCGAATTGGATGGCGCTCGCCGTCCACCTCCACATACCCACCGTCGGTGATATCTAAACGCAACTGTCCATAGCTTCCAGCTGGCAACTCAGCGCGCTCGATAAGCGCCTCTGAATCAGCACCTTGCAAAGTTAACAAGTCGACACCACGAGTGTTCGGGATAACGTTGCCACTATCGTCTACGCATGCATCATTCGCCTCTACCGCTACGGCATCATCGCCAATCAGGTAGCGTTGGTTGCCCATCCCGTTGCCCACCAGCTCTATACCGCTAAAGCATACGACTACCGCATCAGCTCGGTCGACGGGGGAGTCACTGACTGCAAGCGAAAACTGCGCCATATCATTGTCTGAACTGTTAGATGAATCGCAAGCGGTTAGCGCTAGTGCCGCGGTAATAGCGGAAGCTATCAGTGTTAGATGTGTTTTAGATGTGTGCATGAATGCATCCTCTTAGGCATCGCTCAAGACCTTGTAAGATCGAACAATACATAGAAAGTTAAAAGTTACTGAACGTTTGGTCGGTTTTTTATTTTAGCAACGCCCACTAACGACTCCAGCGCCTTTGCACTTCTATTACAAAAGTTTAATACATTCTATTGCTTTAATAGGTTTTGGTTAGACTTCGCGGCAACAAACTGAACGTCTGCACCCAAGGGATTCTGACTACAGCTGTCGACATTACCCTGTGCATTCATACGCACGCTCAACCACGCGGTATGAATATGGTTGTCTTTTTCAAATACATGGGTATCAGGAAAGAGACTTTGCAGCGATTACCTTTACGCTAAATTTTGTCTCCACTTTTCGATTTCGGGCTTACTTCCAGCGGTCGGCCTCGCCAGCGAGGCCAGCCACTTTGAATTCAGCGCCAAGGGGTGCGCGAATAGTTGGTTCCGCGACCAGCACTTCACCACAGTATATCGGCATACTTAATCCAACGCTGTCGCTGACCACTTCTTGCCATGTATCTAGTGCGTGGTCAGCAACGTCGATGTACCAATAGACAACGTCGTTTTCAGTACCCCATCGCATACTTTTTAGATCGGAGCGTTGCAATACTAAGCGACCTTGCTCTTCATCATCGGGGCTAGGCGCATATAACTGAAAATCGCAATATTCAGCATCGGCAGCCTGCACCATGCCTGACTGCAACGAAACGCCCAACGAACATACCAATCCCAAAACCGCTAATAACTTCAAGGTCACTCCTTAGTCAAAGTCATAAACTGTGCTCTAACAGCCAGCTTCGTACTTGTTTAGCTATATCGTCCGTCATTCTATCACCGCCAGAGTCGAAGAAGCTGTGGTCCATATCGTCTACAAATAGTAGCTCAATATTATTTTTGTTAAGTGCAACCAGCTCACTATGCATAGCTTTAACAGCATTAGGAGATACCGACAGGTCGCGACCTCCTTGCACAATCAACGCGGGTATATTTAGCTGGTATAGAACGGCTTTCAGATCAAGCTCAAGTGCGCTGCGCCACCAATGATAGCCATGGTTGCTTACCTCAATATCAAATGGCTCATTGGTTAAAACGTGCTGAGTAAACGCTCTAAAACCTTCCAGCACAAATTCGGTTTCACTTTCCGGTGTGGTTGATATGATATTATGCTCTACATCCTGCAGAAACCAGCGACCGCCGCCATTGAACATGACGACCGCATCCGCCATGCCAAATTCAGCGGCAAATACTCCAGCAACGGCCGCGCCCTCGCTGCCTCCCATTACTACAACACGTTCATACCCTTGATACGTGAGCACATGCGTAAGCACAATATGGGCGTCAGTCGCACGCTGCTCTAAACTATCGTGTTGCAGGTAAAAGCTGGGACAGTCGGTTCTCTCGGCGTTCGATGTATACGAGAGACTGGCTGTAATCCCTGGCTTTTCAATTAGAAGTAAATCCGCGTGCGGCAAAATCGCTGATGATAGGCTTCGAATCAACTGATTGTGTTTAACGCTATTACAGTCAGACCCTTGAAAAAATACAACCAGCGTATCAGCTGTCGCTTCATTGCTGCTCTCTTCAAGATAGTATTGGATTGGGTTTTGGTTATCGCCCGCTATTTCCCGCTCAATTTCAAAAGTAGTGATATCGGTAATCGCCATCTCTTGTGTGAAGATGAACGAAAAAGCCACTAACATCCCTTTTAGCGCGTGCATTACATTACTCCTTCAAGTTAGACACCCGTCGCCAGCTGCTGCCGAATCTGCCAACGCCGCCACACAATAAAGCTACCA
>JAMCRH010000203.1 GCA_023380515.1 Gammaproteobacteria bacterium
TCAGCAATTGCAGCGTTTAAGAACTCTTTTGCGCTACTGTTCATTGCTGATACTTCAAAGCTCTCATCAGGAATTTCGCCGATGGAATCTTGCTCTTCGTTCGCAGCAAAGGAGAAGATGGTAGCGACGCGCAATGGCCGTTCAGCGCCTTCTTGTAACTGCTTGAATGCTTCATAGTACAACTTGGCTGCATCAACGCTGCTCACCGCGAACATGGCGTTAAAACCTTTCCCTCTGCCAAGGGAGCCAGCCTTCATGCGGTGTGTTTTTTGGCGGAAGTGGGTCAGTATGTACTGGGTAATCTCACGAATACGTTCAGGGTGTAGTAGCGCTTGTTTGTTTTCTGCTGCACTGAGCTTTTTCTCGTCCTGCTCGGTCTCAATTTCGCGAAATTGTGGGCGAACATCGTTGTAGTCCACCTTGAACTTGAGCACTTTTTCATCACGAATCGCATCGGTGATCACATACGAATGCAGCTCACGGCCAAACACGCTGGCAGTGGTTTCAGCACCTAATGCGTTCTGAGGGAATATCGGCGTGCCGGTGAAACCAAACTGATAATAGCGCTTAAACTTCTTCTGCAAGTTCTTCTGAGCTTCACCAAATTGGCTGCGGTGACATTCATCAAAAATAAACACCACCTGCTGACGATAAATCGGCAAGTCGCGTTCGGTTTTCATCAGGTTATTTAGCTTCTGGATGGTAGTGACAATAATCTTGTTGTCATCCGTCGACAGGTTTCGCTTCAGGCCAGCGGTACTGTCTGAGCCGTTCACACTGTCTGGTGAGAAGCGTTGGTATTCCTTCATGGTTTGATAATCGAGATCTTTTCTATCCACCACAAAGAACACTTTATCGATGAACTCAAGCTCGGTGGCCAGTCGTGCTGCTTTAAAGCTGGTTAAGGTTTTACCTGAGCCCGTGGTGTGCCAAATATAGCCACCAGCGTCGGTAGAGCTCCATTGCTTGGCCTGAAATGCGCTTTTGATTTTCCACAAAATACGTTCAGTGGCGGCAATCTGGTAAGGGCGCATCACTAGCAAGGTATTGCTCACATCAAATACAGAGAAGTGCAGTAATACTTTGAGCAAGGTGTCTTTTTGAAAGAAGGTTGCGGTGAAGTCTTTGAGATCTTTAATCAAACCATTGTCCGATTTCGCCCAGTTCATGGTGAAATCGAACGTGTTTTTGTTGCGCTGTACGGTGTTGGCAAAGTAGCGGGTGTCAGTACCGTTGGAAATGACAAACAGCTGTAAGTACTTAAACAGTGAACTTTCGGCGTTGAAGCTCTCTTTGCTGTATCTGTGAACTTGGTTAAAGGCTTCACGAATGGCCACACCGCGTTTTTTAAGCTCTATTTGTACCAGCGGTAGGCCATTGACCAAAATGGTCACATCGTAACGGTTGGCGTGTGAACCGGTTTGCTCAAACTGCTTAATCACCTGCACTTTGTTGCGGGCGATGTTCTTTTTATCGAGCAGGTAAATGTTCTGAATGCGGCCATCGTCAAACACGAAATCATGAATAAAGTCGTCATGAATTTTGCGGGTTTTATCGGTGCTATTGTCGCTCGGTCTATCTAAGTAAGTTTCAACAAAGCGCAGCCACTCGCCATTAGAAAAAGTAACCTTATTGAGTTCCTGAAGCCGAACTCGCACATTCGCCAACATCGCTTCCGGGTTGGTTAAGCCAGGTACATACTCATAGCCCTGATTCACCAAATCTTGAATCAGCTCACGCTCCAAATCGCTTTCGCTTTGATAGCTCTCCGCGACCTCCCACGCCTTCACGTATTTATCCAACACAATGAAGTTGTTTGATTCAGCAATCGGCGTGTATGTGGTCATAGGTGAACCTCCCAATGGCCTGTTTTATCAGAGCCTATTCGTTTAACTTTTCCAGCTTCTTGTAATGTGGCCAAGGCTCGGCCAATGGTGCGTATATCTTTACCAAGAGCATCGGCCAATTGCGCTCTGGTAAGCGTAGGGTTAGCTTCAAGAAGTAACAAAATAGCCTCGGGTGTCTTCCGTCCTTCAATTCGCGTCAGAACATTTACAGGGACATTTACAGGGGCGTTTACAGGGGCATTTTGTGCCAAGGTTTGTGAAATAACTGACAGCATGAAATGCACAAAAGGCGTGCTATCGCCCAGCGTATCCGCTTGTTCAAGTGCTTGGTAATAGTTCTGCTGATTGTCCTTGATCACGCTTTCTAAAGGCAATGAGAGGAACAGAGGGTTCCACTTGGATAAAATTAAGGTTTGCCACAATCGCCCCATGCGGCCATTACCATCGCTAAATGGATGGATGAACTCGAATTCATAATGAAATACACTGCTAGTAATTAAGGGGTGATCATTTGCGTGTTTGAGCCAATCCGTTAAATCGGCCATCAATCCAGACACCTGATGCGCAGGTGGGGCAACATGATGCACCACATTGCCTTTGTGAATACCTACCGCCTTATTCCGAAACTCACCGGCATTCACCAAAATATCCGACATCATCAAACCATGGGCAGCGAGTAAATCTTTGATGCTACTAGGCTGTAATTTGGGCAAGGCATCGTACGCGGCAATGGCACTTTTCACTTCGGCCAGTTCGCGGACACTGCCCATCACGTGCTTCCCTTCAACAATCGCGGTGACTTGGCTTTCTGTTAGCGTATTACCTTCAATAGCCAACGTGCCGGTAATGGTTTTAATGCGATTTTGCTTCCGTAATTGGGGCGAAGCATTCAATGCACTGGCATCCAATCTGCCTACTTGTTGGCTAATTTCAGCAACGAGGTTCACAATGTCGGTGGTAATGCTGAAAGGCGGCTTATATGGCATTGGCTCCTCCGATCTCTGCTTTCATTAAGATAAAATGCTCAACCAATCGAATCATCAGCTCTTTTTGGTCCGGTAAACTCTCGGCAACAAGCAGCGCTAAAGCCACCAGTGTATTGTCATTAATCAATTGCTCAACGGGCTTTGCCAATAGGTGCTGATTTACTCGTAAATACCATAAAAACAAAAATGAGCCGGTGCGTTTATTGCCATCGGCAAGCGGGTGGTTCTTAATCACAAAATAAAGCAGGTGAGCGGCGCGGCTGGCAACATTGGGGTAAAACAGCTCGTCGGCAAAACCTTGCTCAATGGTCGCTAATGCGGACGCTAAACCATCGCCGCGCAGCTGACCAAACAACTCGGTGGCTTCGCCTTTGTTTATGAGAGTCTTTTTGAGTTCGGCGATAGCAGAAAGTACATTATCTAAGTCCAATGCCTGCATGTCCGTTTGCTTGTTGGTGAGAGAAATCAAGCTTTGTTCGTCATAACCTTGTAGTAGGCTCCAACTGCGGGCGTAGTCATTAATGACACCAAGTACGGCCTCGCCTTCATCACTCACCAGTTGCTGATTAGCCAATGTACGCGAAAGCAGAGCAATCGCTTGCTCAAACTCAACACCACGCTCTTGCAACCGACGCTGGTTAAGCGTGTAGCCTTCGAACAGGTGGTT
>JAMCRH010000204.1:0-643 GCA_023380515.1 Gammaproteobacteria bacterium
ATACACTCGATTATGCGCAAGAAATTGAAGCACATCAGGCAGGCGTGTCTGTGCATCGCGATCCACATTTTTTTGCAGATACTCTAGTCCGACTGTTAATTGATCAGGAATTGCGAGATAGATTAGGACAAAACGGTTTTGATTTGGCGCGGATGTACTCGTGGGAAACCACGGGAGAAAGGGTAGAGCGTGCTATCGGCAGCATTTTACGAGGTGAACCGTTGCCATCAGATTTGACCCTAGAATAAGGTTAGTTCCATTATGACACCATCTCTAAAAACGTCTGTGCGCCGATTCCTGCCCAGGCAAGTGGGTCAACAGCGAATCTGGAACGGGCTGCTTAAAGGCTATTCCATCGTCACATCCTGGCACGACTATCCAGCCGCCATCCTCGGCTACACTGAACGGCCACTATTGACCTGGTTTACCCAGAATGTGCGACCTGGTGAGACCTGGCTGGATATCGGCGCGCATTATGGCTACACAGCCATAGCATTGTGCCGTCTGGTTGGCAACACAGGACGTGTGTATGCGTTCGAGCCATTGTTGAGCACAGCCGGCTATCTGGCGCAGACCCGTGTTCTCAATCAGTTCTCACAACTTACCGTCGTCCCGTTTGCACTCGCCGCACCGGACACGCAGA
>JAMCRH010000204.1:653-2720 GCA_023380515.1 Gammaproteobacteria bacterium
GGATGGTAGATAGCACGCTTGAGAAAGGTAAAGCCTGGTACGAGACGTTCTTCGTTGCGCGGCTCGATTGGTTGTGGCAACGGATTTGCGATGGCGACGCACACGTGCATGGCGTCAAGATTGACGTGCAGGGCATGGAGGTTGAAGTATTACGTGGCATGACCGATATGCTCGCTCGTGCACGACCCAAGCTTGTCGTCGAAGTACATTCGGGTGTTGACCGCATGCAGTTGCTCGACTTGATCAAGAGCGTGGGCTACACACGGTGCGGCGCGCCAATCGAGCCGGTCGAAGGCGAAGTGGAACCGAGATACATAAATGATCGAAGTTATGCCTTTACGGAATAACAAGTATGGCTGAGCTAGGAGATTCAAAAATGGGCTCAACTTGTAGATTGTGCAATAGCCATGACCTGAAGAGAGTTTACTCTTCACGACGCTATTTGTTTGATGTAGTCCGGTGTCAGGAATGTGGGTTGATAGGTGTGCAAAATCCACCATCCGAAGATGAGCTCCGTGTAATGTACAGCGATGAAAATGCTTTTACTCATTTTGCGGAACTCATGCATAACGATAAGGTTCATGTGTGTCATCAGCGTGTTTTGGCGGAAATTTATGCTTTACTTGGTGTTTCGGGAAATAGGACATCTAGTTCAACAAAACGCCTACTCGATATCGGTGCAGGACAGGGGGACTTTCTGAACGAGGCGCGCGAAGCTGGATTTGAGGTTTATGGTAACGAGTTTTCGACATCTGCGATCCAGTTAGCGCAGGATCACTACAATATTCGTCTGGATTCCCATAGTCTTGATAAAGACAAACGAGATGGCTATTTTGATGCGGTGACTATGTGGGGACTGCTCGAGCACGTGCGAGAACCCATGGATGTTTTGTCTCAAGCCGCGCGGCTTCTGAAACCAGGCGGGGTGCTTTATATTTACACACCGGTCTGGTGCTTATATGACAAGCTTGGGTTGATTTCTGCGCGGGTCACACATTGGACACGCTTGCTGGATCGCCGTATTACTACAGCGCACCTGCAAATATTCCCTCATACCACCTTGGAATGGGCTTGTGCGCGCGTCGGACTCGATGTCATCGAGTGTAAAGAGGTTTGTGAGTATAACTTACCGGTTGTCACTTACTTGGAGTCTCTTGGTGTACCGAATCGAGCCAGAAATAACCTTGGTAGTGTGGTTGAACAGTTAATCGACCGAAATCTATTCTTCAGAAATAATATACGAGTTCTCTGCCAAAAAAAGTGAGCGGTTATTGTTACTTGCTCAGATTCGCTTCCCCTTGCATTGAAGCATGTTTCAAGCGTGCTGTAATAGTTTGTTTATTTGGTAGGTCTACTCGCCTGCACTTCATGTTGATACCGTGACCGGCGTAGGTTGCTTTTTCACTTATTACTGCCGCCGGCTGCTATGTTGCCTGCTTTTCATTCGACGTGTTACCAGTGTTGTTGTACGGTCCATCAAACTGATATATACAAACCAGGTACTTGCAAAATGAATACGGTGAGTGCATGCTGATCCTAATCTTGGGTCTTAACTATCGGCCCGAGTCGACATCAATTGGCCCATACACGGCCGATTTAGCAGAATTTCTGATAGATCAAGGCCATCAAGTCAGGGTGATTACCGGCTTCCCGATGGCTCCCCAATGGCGTATCTGGGATGGTTATCGTGATCGACTGTGCCAGCGTGAAGTAATAAACGGTGTTCCCGTGCAGCGTACGTTCTTGTATGTCCCTGCACATCCAAAGAAAGCGCTGAATCGGATCCTGTTTGACATTTCGTTTGCGGTGTCGTCACTATTGGGCGGATTGTTCTCAGGTCCGTCTGACGTCGTTGTTGCCATCTCACCACCGCTCCAGCTTGGCCTCACGGGTTGGCTGTTAGCTAAACTAAAAAGGGCGCGTTTTATATTCCATATCCTGGATCTTGTGCCCGATGCGGCGTAGCGCCCGCACCTTGGCCAGGTACTGTTCAACGCGCGGGACGGTCTCCTCCTCAATATCATCGAGCCGCAGCACCTCGTTCTTGATGAAGAAGTCCAACTCGCG
>JAMCRH010000205.1 GCA_023380515.1 Gammaproteobacteria bacterium
TTTCAGCTGAATAAACGAATAATCACCCAGCGAGAACCACAATGAGCACGGAAGGAACTGCAGGATGGGTTGCCAAAGCATCCTCGATTTCGCGCGGATAAACATTTACACCACCTGAAATAATCAAGTCTTTCATGCGATCTTTTATCCAGTAGAAACCGTCATCGTCACGCACAGAAATGTCGCCCGTGCGAATCCAGCCGTCTTCATTGAATAGCTCAGCAGTTGCTTCCGGGTTCTGCCAGTACTCGAGCATGAGGCCTTCCCCAGTAATTTGCATTTCACCGGGTTCGTTGTCGCCTACCGGGTTGTTAAAATCATCCACCAAGCGCACTTCGGTAAACACGGCCGCGCGTTTACCGCAAGCGCCCGCTTTGGTCGCATGCTCATCGGGGAGCAGCAAAGTGCCGGTTGGCCCTGAGGTGTACAACAATGGCTCCAAGCCGTTGGATGGCAAAATGCGCGACAATGAAAGCGTAAGTGTTTGGCAAGAATAGAGCCACTCGATCGCCGTCTTCGATGGCGTGTTCCTTTTGCAAGTAGTGAGCAAACTGGTTGACGTGAATGTTCAGTTCACCCCATGATCGTCGGCTTACCCCCGTCGGCTCGTAAGCGACCACTGCTTCATGGCGAGTATACTTACGAGCATTACGGGCAACATAATTTGGAATATTCATCCGTCCTCTCCGATTGTTGTGTTCTCGATTTTTTAGTTTTATTTGGTTAGCGCTGCGCGCTCTATGATTGTTTTCGTGTCGACGCTGCGTGGCAAGGTCCCGTAATTGAGACCTTCCTGACCGCCCAAACGCCCATGGCAGAAAGCATCCGCCACTGCATCCGGCGCATGCTGAACCAGTAAGGCGCCTTGCAGCGTCAGCGCCATTTGGTCTGCCATACTGCGAGCCCGGTATTGCAAAGACTCCCCATCACCACCTGCAGCAAACTGATTCTTTAGTTCATTAATCGCAGCATCGAGTCGTTTGTCTGCCCCCCGCGCGCGCTCAACTTCGTCAAAATAGGCCGATAAGACCTCCGGTTCTTTTTGTAGCGCCCGTAAAATATCTAAGCACTGAACGTTTCCACTCCCTTCCCAAATCGCGTTAATCGGCGACTCACGGAACAGACGTGCGGTAATATGTGTTTCCATCGTGCCAGTGCCCCCAATTACTTCCATGGCTTCATACGCATGATTCGGGGTACGTTTACAGATCCAATATTTGCCTACCGGTATGGCAATCCGCGATAACAACCGTTCATGCTCATTATCTTGGCGGTCCATCGCGCGAGCGACGCGCATGGTTAAGGTCATTGCGGCTTCATTTTCAAGCGCCAAATCAGCTAAAACATTTTGCATGAGCGGCTGCTCGGATAAGCGCGCTCCGAACGCGGCGCGATTCTGCGCATGATGAATGGCCTGCACGGTGGCTTGGCGCATCCCTGACGATGAGCCAATCATGCAGTCATAGCGAGTCATTGCCACCATTTCAATGATGGTTCTCACTCCGCGCCCTTCTTCACCAACTAACCAAGCGAGCGCACCGCGAAGTTCAGTTTCACTTGATGCATTGGCCACATTTCCCATCTTTTGTTTCAGTTGTTGAATTTGCAGCTCGTTCTTGCTGCCATCGGGACGCCAGCGGGGTAAGAAAAAGCATGATAACCCACCTTCAGTTTGCGCCAGAACTAAGAAAGCATCGCACATGGGTGCCGACACAAACCATTTATGACCGACTAATTCATAGGCTTGCCCTGGCCCCCTTTGACCGACAGGATAAGCGCGTGTGGTATTGCTACGCACATCCGAACCACCCTGCTTCTCGGTCATTGCCATCCCTATCGTTAATCCTTGCTTCTGCGTGTCGGGTATATTTCGCGGATCATAGGTGGTTGCCATAATCTTTGGGCCAAATTTCGCAAGCAAATCCGGTTGATGTTGCAGCGCCGGGATGGCAGCAAAGGTCATGGTAATTGGACAACCGTGAGCGGCTTCGACCTGCGTGTGAAGATAGTATTTAGCAGCACGCGCAACATGCGCACCAGCTCTCGGATGTTGCCACGGACTTGAGTGCAGACCATGCTCAACCGCAATCTTCATTAATGCATGATAAGACGGATGAAAATTAATTTGATCGATGCGGTGCCCATAGCGGTCATGGGTACGCAACTCGGGCTTGTAGTGGTTCGCGTCATAGCCCAAAGCGATCGTCTCCGACAAGCCGGCTAAGTGACCAAAATCAATGAGTTCTTGTTCCGCCCATGCCGCGCCTTCTCGCTGTACCGCTTCTTGAAGCGCTCGATCTGCAGAAAAAAGATTATAGTTTTCCAATACCGTCGGTTGGTTTTCAACCGAGTGAGTGGTGCCAAGGTAGTGATCAGTCATGGGAGCGTACCTCATAGGGCTGGGCGGTTAGGCCCTGCAAACAAAAACGGATAATCGGTGTAATGATCTGCGCGACATTAGGTTCCGTGGCGGTGAGAGCCGTATGATTTTGGCACGCCGGTGCAAGCGGCCCAACCAGGCTTTCGGCAATACAGCCCACAATAGCGGTACTGCTAAGTTGCGCATTTTGCTCAGGCACAGAGCCGTCGCGAATGCCTTCATGAATGGCAAGCTCAAATAACCGAGCATAGCGTTGACGATACTCAAGCCTTGCTTGATCGACGAGGGGATCAACGGGTTCAGCAATGAGTGCCCAAGCCATGGTCGGTGCGCGAAGGGCTCGCTGCGCAAAAACATTTAACGCCGCGGCAATGCGTTCGGCACCAGTACCGGCGGTTTCCGCAAGCGCCTGCTGAACTTTGCTCACTTCAACGTCTGTCGCACGTTGAAACACATCGGTGCACAAGGCTTCTTTGGAAGGAAAGTAGCGGTACAAAGTCCCGGTTGCGACGCCAGCGCGTTTAGCTAGTTCTGCCATTTGGACGGCAGCAAAGCCATGCTCTGCGACCATGTACAGCGCGGTTAATAGAATATTATCAAATGTTTGCGCTTTACGACTGCGGACTTTGTCGGTTTCGCGGTAGGCCATGACGAGCTCCTTTCATGACGATCTCATGAAAGAAGTGAATCACGGTTCATATTTTATGTCAAGAAAGCTAACAGCTAGTCCTGTTGGTCTAGTTTGTGTTGCTGAGTTCGCTTTTCTTCTTCTTTGCGGAAGAAATAAATTAGGTACGCAGCAATCAAACCAATGACTGCAACAGGAATAAATACCAGCATTAATACAGGGCCCATGGCCATAACTTCACCACTTTTTGAATTTCGTTATTATTATTAAACGGTAGACCCTAGCTTACTTTTTCAGCCAACG
>JAMCRH010000206.1 GCA_023380515.1 Gammaproteobacteria bacterium
GGATATTGAGCTATAACACGGGAAAGGGCAAACGATGGCTGACAACACACCATGGTCAAGAGAAGAATTTGAACAGAAGCTGCGTGATAAAGAGCAGTTCTATCACATCAATCATCCGTTTCATAAATTGATGCATACGGGCAAGCTGAACCAGAAACAGGTTCAGGGTTGGGTAGCAAATCGCTTTTATTATCAAACCGCCATTCCTATTAAAGATGCGGCGATTATGGCCAACTGTGAAGATGCCGAAGTACGCAAACATTGGGTACAACGCATTCTGGATCACGATGGTTTCGAAGGTCAGGAAGGCGGTATCGAAGCCTGGTTACAACTAGGTGAAGCGGTGGGTTTAACCCGCCAAGAACTGACTTCTTATGAACATGTTTTACCAGGTGTACGTTTTGCAATTGATGCCTATGTTAATTTTGCCCGCCGTGCGCCATGGCAGGAAGCGGCCGGTTCTTCTTTGACTGAGTTGTTTGCGCCGAAGATTCATCAGGCACGCCTGGATAACTGGCCGGAATTGTATCCATGGATTGATGAAAGTGGCTATCGTTATTTCCGTAAACGTCTAAGCGAAGCCCGCCGGGATGTTGAGCACGGCCTGCAAATTACGCTGGATTATTGTGATACGCGTGAGAAGCAGCAGCGAGCGTTGGATTTGCTGCAATTCAAGCTGGATATCTTATGGACCATGTTGGATGCAATGTGGATGGCGTATATTGAAGATCGCCCACCTTATTGTATGGATGTTGAAAAATGACCAAGCGCGTATTTAACGCAGATAGTGTGCCGGTTTTGGCATTAGGTTACCGCTTTCAATGGGAGCCAATGCAGGATTGTTACGTATTGCTCTATCCCGAAGGCATGGTCAAATTAAACCCGGCCGCCGGTGAAATATTGAAGCGTATCAGCGAGAAAAAACAGACCGTCAGCGAGTTAATTGCTGAACTTAAAGTCGCCTTTGATGGCGCAGATTTAGACGATGACGTCTATCAGTTTTTGGAGGAAGCACATGGCAACGACTGGATCAGAGCAGAATAAAGCACCCGGTAGCACTGGTGGTGCTCTGGGGATGAATGTACGTGATGCTATCCGACAGCCATTATGGCTCTTGGCTGAGCTTACTTATGCTTGTCCATTACAATGTCCATATTGTTCAAACCCGATGGATTTCGCCAAAATCAAAAGCGAATTGACCACCGAGGAATGGATTGATGTATTTAAACAAGCTCGGGCAATGGGAGCGACACAGCTTGGTTTATCAGGCGGTGAGCCTCTAGCCCGCCCGGATATAATCGAATTAATTCGTGCAGCACGTGATTTAGGCTTTTATACAAATCTGATTACCTCCGGTATCGGGTTGGACTCAAGTAAAGCTATCGCATTTAAAGAAGCCGGACTGGATCATATCCAGGTCAGTTTCCAGGCAAGTTCGGAAGACTTGAATAACCTGATTGCCGGTACCGATGCATTTCAACACAAAATTGAAATGGCCAAAGCGGTGAAAGCGGCGGGTTATCCGATGGTGTTGTGTTTTGTTACCCATCGGCAGAACATCGATAAAATCGACGAAATCCTGGATTTGGCAATCAATCTTGATGCGGATTATGTCGAGCTGGCTACCACTCAATATTACGGCTGGGCGATGCACAACCGTGATCAATTATTGCCTTTGAAAGAACAGCTGGTTCGTGCTGAGCGCATAGCGCATGAATATCAGGAACAGCAAAAAGGCAATATGAAGATCTATTACGTTGTGCCTGATTATTATGAAGATCGTCCTAAAGCCTGTATGAATGGTTGGGGCAATGTGTTCCTGACAGTCACTCCGGATGGCACGGCGTTACCATGCCATGCTGCACGTGAATTACCTGGTATGACTTTGCCGAATGTCCGTGATACCAGCGTGAAAGAAATCTGGGAAGATTCCAACGACTTTAATCGTTTCCGTGGTTTTGACTGGATGAAAGAGCCATGCCGCAGCTGTGATGAAAAAGTAAAAGACTTTGGTGGCTGTCGTTGTCAGGCTTATATGTTGACTGGCGATCCAGCAGCAGCTGATCCGGTTTGTAGTAAATCTCCTAATCGACATGTTGTTGACGAAGCAATTGAACGTGGGCGTCGGGAGTCTGAAAAACCAATTGAAGTCGCCAAACCATTGGTATTCCGTAACCCGAGAAACTCGAAACAAATCAGTGGTTTCTGAGTGAGGGTCTGTTGATCTTTCGTAGCCACCAATGCTGGAGGCACATTTTGTCCAACAAGGCGGTAATGATGCGGTGTAGTCGTTCTACATAAATCATTTCCAACGCAGTGGGGCGGAATGTGCCCCCAGCCCTCCGGGTTATGATTGAAAAAACACCACACGGTGTTGCTCGTCATTCATTTAGAATAACTAAACTACATTCCTCGCGCCTTGTGTGGCGTTTTTTCAATTCACAACAGAGGCCGCTATGAAAGATCAACAGACCCTAACAATTAAGACCAGCGGCCTGACCAAACAATATGGTCAGGCCGTTGTCGTTAATGGGCTGGATCTTCAGGTCAAAGCTGGTCAATGTTATGGACTGTTAGGTCCTAATGGCGCTGGTAAAAGCACTACTATTCACATGCTCACCACCATGACTTCGCCTTCAGCAGGGGAAGCCTGGATTGCTAATCAATCCATATCGGCCGATCCGGTGGCGATTCGTCGTTCGGTTGGCTTGGTGTTTCAGGATTCCGCTTTAGATCGCACTATGACTGTGGATGAAAATTTGCAGTTTGCCGCTGCGCTATATGGTATGACTAAAAAACAGGCTAACGAGCGTATTGAAGAATTATTAGCCGTATTTAATCTGGGATCACGTCGTAATGCCAAATTGCTAGCGCTTTCTGGTGGTCAGCGTCGTGCTGTGGATATTGCCCGTGGTGTATTGCATCAGCCGCAAGTGTTATTTCTCGATGAGCCTACAATTGGGTTGGATTTACCCAACCG
>JAMCRH010000207.1 GCA_023380515.1 Gammaproteobacteria bacterium
ATGCATCGCTGTCCTGAGCTATTTCTTCAATGGTTTGGTTTGCATAACTGGCAAATAGTGGGCCATACACTTCGTCAGCACGAGCGCGTTCACGCACATACTGGACTAAACGGCCTTCTTCCAAAGCTTGTTGGGTCTGACGCTCCGAGTCTTCCAGCGAGAGCACATGCTGGTTTGAACTCGACCAACCAAGTAGCCCCTGAAAATTACCCAAACCCGGGTAGAAGGCTAAGTACAAGAATGCCCAACCAAGACAGATCCAGAATAAGTACGTCCACCATTTCGGTAGTGGGTGGTTGAGTTCGGTAATACCGTCGAACTCATGGCCCATGCTCTCGCCTTCTTCTACATCGGTGTAGTTCTTCATGTTCCACTTGAGTAACACAATCAGTGCTATTAAATGGCCCAAGGTTAGAACAATTATCCATCCACTCCAGAAGCTACTCATCGCTCTTTGACTCCCGTTTCTGGTCTTGATCTTTGCCTTTTACTTGTTTGTCTTCCTCGAAAATCGAGTTGGCGTCATGATCAAACTTAGCTTTATTGCGGCCGCTGTATGCCCAGATAATCACGATGATGATTACTGCGAACACTAACAGCGTGTAATATGCGTTAAACGTTGCTCCATCCATAGTCACTACCTCAAAGCATGGCCAAGTGATTGTAAGTAAGCAATTAACGCTTCCATTTCAGTCCGTCCAGCTACGTCTTCTTGTGCATTGGCAATGTCTTCGTCGGTGTAAGGCACGCCAAATCGACGGAAGGTTTCCATTTTACGCGCAGTTAAACGACCGTCTAATGTACGCTCAGCTAACCAAGGGTAGGCCGGCATATTCGATTCTGGTACTACCGCACGCGGGTCCATTAAGTGAACGTAGTGCCACTCATCGGAATAACGACCACCCACGCGAGCCAAGTCAGGACCAGTCCGCTTAGAGCCCCATAAAAATGGGTGTTCCCAAACCGACTCACCGGCTACTGAATAGTGACCATAGCGCTCTGTTTCAGCCCGGAAAGGACGGATCATCTGACTATGACAACCTACGCAACCTTCGCGAATGTAGATATCACGACCTTCGAGCTCTAATGCGGTATACGGACGCAAGTTTTTGACCGGCTCATTCACCTGCTGTTGGAACAGCAGGGGAGTGATCTCAACCAAGCCACCGATAGAAATCGCGATGATTGACAGCACCGCGAACCAACCAACGTGCTTCTCAACTAACTCATGTCTATTTTTCTTCATGACTCAGTGACTCCTTAAACTGATTGCGCCGCTGGCAGTGGCTCGCTTGGGCGAACTTTATCACTGCGAATAGTTTTATAGGTGTTGTAAGCCATAAGCAGCATACCTGCGACTACAAACAACCCACCTACGAAGCGCACGAAGTAGAACGGATACGAGGCCTCTAAGCTTTCAACAAAGCTATAGGTAAGTGTGCCGTCAGCGTTGACCGCGCGCCACATCAGCCCCTGAGTCACACCGGAAATCCACAACGCAACGATGTACAGAACCGTACCAATAGTATGCAGCCAGAAATGAGCATTGATCATTTTCACACTGTACATCCGGTCACGTTCAAAAAGCACCGGAATAAGATGATAAATTGCACCAATACTAATCATTGCAACCCAGCCTAATGCACCCGAGTGCACGTGGCCGATAGTCCAGTCAGTGTAGTGAGACAATGCGTTGACCGACTTGATCGCCATCATTGGGCCTTCGAACGTCGACATGCCATAGAATGACAAAGACACGATCAGGAAGCGCAACACAGGGTCGGTGCGTAATTTATGCCAAGCACCTGACAAGGTCATAATACCGTTGATCATGCCGCCCCAGGAAGGTACGAACAGAACCACTGACATCACCATGCCGACAGACTGTGCCCAGTCAGGTAGTGCTGTGTAGTGAAGGTGATGCGGGCCCGCCCAGATGTAGATTGAAATCAATGCCCAGAAGTGGACCACCGACAAGCGATACGAATATACCGGGCGCTCAGCTTGTTTTGGTACGAAATAATACATCATACCCAGGAAGCCCGCGGTCAATAAGAAGCCGACCGCATTGTGTCCATACCACCATTGCATCATGGCATCGACGGCACCAGAGTAAATTGAGTATGATTTAGTGAACGACACTGGCACCGCTAAGTTATTACCGATATGCAGCATGGCTACGGCAATAATAAAGGCACCATAAAACCAGTTCGCTACGTAAATGTGCGAAGTGCGTCGGATAGCTAACGTACCGAAAAATACGATAATGAACGCGATCCAAACAATTGCGATAAGAATCGAAATTGGCCACTCGAGCTCTGCGTATTCTTTGCTGGTTGTCATACCTAACGGCAGCGTTATCACCGCTAAGACGATAACCGTTTGCCAGCCCCAGAACGTAAACGCGGCAAGTTTGTCCGAGAATAGACGGACTTGACAGGTTTTCTGTACTACGTAGTACGCAGTTGCGAACAGGGCGCTGGTACCAAACGCAAAGATCACTGCGTTAGTGTGCAGTGGCCGTAAGCGCGAGTACGTCAGATAAGGAATGTCAAAATTGAGGGCAGGCCATACTAACTGTGCTGCAATCAGCACACCTACGGCCATGCCTACAATCCCCCAAATAATGGTCATCACAGCGAACTGTTTAACCACCTTTAAATTGTAGTCGTTATGTTGTGGAATAGTCTGGCTCATCACTTAATAGTCCGATACCGTTGAAAAACAGCACCATATTACGGTTTTTATGTGCGAAAATATAGCGCAAGGAACCGAAATAATGATTTCCATCAATAAGCGGGACAGAATATGAACAATAGCGTTGCAAATATGTTTCAGCACCATGTTCGAGTCGCATGTATAGCGATTTCTCGTGCGCTATTGCTGTGCCCGTTCATCATAATTATTTCAGCCTGCCATCCTGACGTTGGCGATTTTAGCAAAAATCCTATCTGCCAACATCCGCAAAAAAATAATGAGTACTGTAGCTTTACTCTGGGTGAACAGACATTTTGGCTCTCAGCGAGCGACCCAGAGATGCCGATTGAGCGTGGCGTTGAAGTTTTTCTGCAAAGTGATCAGGAAATTGAACAATTATCGGCTGAAATTCGAGGGGTAAGCATGTACATGGGCCGTTTAATAGCAC
>JAMCRH010000208.1 GCA_023380515.1 Gammaproteobacteria bacterium
TCCCTCGACTTTGACGTGGCGCACCACAAGCGCGTCGCTGATGAGGCTTCGGTGGCACCGCCAAGGCAACGCTTCCGCACACATGAGCGCCAACCGGTTTTCCCGTGCGAGCGCGACGATTTTGAGTAGGTTGTCGGTGAACTCTTGGGTTTGCATGTAGTCGGCGTAGCCGCGGAAGCCGCTGTTTTTCCATGCGAGGTTGACGGATTCGTGTTTGGGGTGGCGTAAGCCGCCGATTTCGGGCATGTGAATGTACCGTATGCCATACTGTTTGAGGCTTGCCGGCAGGGTTTCCTTATTGAACTGGGGGTTGTGTCGGCTTCTGGGCACAGTGCGCACGTCTATCAGCAAAGTTACGCCGTATGCCTCGAGCAACTGCACAAATTCCTCCAGAGTTCGGGTAGAGTGCCCAATCGTTAAAACCGCCACTTCTGACGCTTTAGCCAAACCACCAACCTCCACTGCACAAACTATTACGGCGGCAGAATATAAGAAGCCTAAGCAAAGCCGAGGGATACATTTTTTTGTCCCTTGACATATAAACAAGCCACCGAGGTAACACGCGTGGATGCATTCAAGCTAACGGTAATCCTTACCCTTGTAGTGGCTGCTGGTATTTTAGGAGCCCTTTTCTTCATCACCCAAGACTCGATAGATAACGCAAAAATACCTGACGTTGAAAGAGGCTTGGTAACTTCAAAAGCCCCCGTTTCAGACAATCACCCAGCAGACTACACCGTTAACCTCTCCGACGGCAAAATCCTCTACATCCAAAGCAACTCCACACTCTACCAAAGCATCCTGGAAAACCAAACTTACGTCTTTACCTGCCGCATCGACTTCAACAATAAAATGACCCTAATTGACAGCGCAGAGTTGGTTAACGCAACCAACCCCTAAACAAAAAAGGGTTCATTGACAAATGCACCTCAACCGCCTCAGCCGATGCTGCCGTGGTTGGTCAGACCTTACTGCAAAAATTTATTAGTTCAACCCATACTGCATAAGGTAAAGGCGAGCAACTGTGTCCTTAGCAACCAAACTAAAAACCTTCAAACCCTTCGAGTTAGCATCCTTAGCTTTCTACGCAGTCACAGGCATAATCCTTCTGTCATCTTTACCCCTGACAGGTTATCCACCGCACCTTGGCTTTCTGGGAATCCTAAGCCTGATAACCGCTTACAGCCTGTTTGTTAAACGGGGTTGGGCACCATGGCTAGTTGCTGCCCTGTTCATAATAATCACGGCATTCTCGCTGGACATACTGATTTCAACTGGCTTTAGCGACTTGCTAGTTGGGCTGAGCATGGTTGGTTACGCTGTTTTAACATGGCTGTTCACGGCGTACATCTTGCTGAAGCGATAAGCTAAGCCCTTGAGGCGGAACCGCGGAACAGGCTAACCGACACCTCTTGGTCAACGTCCACAAACTGCTCGTTCTCCGCAATCTCCACAAACCCATCAGCGTTCGCCAACGTCGTAATCGCGCCTGAAGCACCAGCCTCCACGGGTTCAGCAATCAATCGGCAGTCCTTATCAAACTCCAACTTAACCATCACGAAGGTTCGCCTGCCTTTTGCGCTAAACATTCGGGAGCCAGCAAACGCCCTAACCGATTTCATCCCCGTTGCGGGTCTGCCAGCTAAACGCTGAATTAGCGGCCTAGCAAGCAGATAGAAAATCAGCAGCGCCGAGGTTGGGTGACCAGGAAGCGAAAACACCGGTTTTTCCCCGACGAACCCAACGGTTGTGGGTTTGCCTGGCTTTACCGCTATCCCGTAAACGACGATTCCAGGTTTTCCCAGCGAATCCACGATTTGCGGCGTGTAGTCGCGTGGACCCACCGAGACACCGCCCGAAGTAATCACCATGTCCGCTGAAGCCACAGCGGTCTGCATGGCTTTTGATAGGGCTGCTTTGTCGTCGGGAACTGCCCCGAAGTAAACGGGTTTTCCGCCGCTTTCGATGACGGCTGTGCTTACGCTGTAGGCGTTGATGTCGTAGATTTTTCCAGCGGGCAGTGGTTTGCCTGGTTCGGTGACTTCTCCGCCAGTGGACAGGACCGCAACTATTGGGATTTTGAGGACCTTGACTTGGGTTAAGCCCAAAGCCGCCAAAACCCCAATCTCCGAAGAACCCAAAACCTGCCCTTTCCGTAGAACCACTGCGCCCTTCTTTAGGTCTGAGCCCTTCTTCATAACGTTCTCGCCAGCGGTTACGGCGCCAAAAACCTGCAACTCGGCATCTTCGCGCTCTGTGTCTTCCACCATGACAACGGCGTCTGCGCCCTCAGGAATCGGCGCGCCAGTGACGATTTCAACAGCTTCACCCTGTGCAACCTTGACGTTCGGCTGCTCTCCGACGCTTACGGCGCCAGAAACTTTGAGAGTAACAGGCTCGTTTTCGTCGGCTCCAAACGTGTCTTGGGCTTTCACGGCGTATCCGTCGACGGTTGAACGGTTAAACGGCGGAATATCCAACCCGGAAACTATGTCTTCATTGAGCACGCGGTTGTAAGCTTCCAAGAGCACGGCTTCTTCTTCGCCCAGAAACACAGGCTTAAACTGGTCATCAATCTTCTTTTTAGCCTCGTCAAACGTCAACAGTTTCCTAAACATTATTGCGCAACCTCCAAGCTGCCGAACATGTGGACAACAACGGTTTCGCCTTCACTTACGCCTTCGCGGTTTTCGGGAACAATGACATATCCGTTGCTCTGCGTCATGGTGGATATGGCTCCTGAACCTTTCGCGCTCACGGGCTCAGCGGACAATTCGCCATCCTTCAACGACACGCAAACTCGCACGTAAGTCTTTCTGCCAAGCACACTTGTAACTCTTCTTGCCAAAACCGCCTTAACGATTTGCCTTGGCTCCTCACTTTTCATTCCAAGCATTCTGCTAATGAGTGGTCTGCCAAACACTTCAAAGCCGATAACTGCAGCCACAGGATTACCTGACAAAATCAAAACAGGTTTGCCCTCCAACATGGCAACGGCTGTGGGCATCGCAGGGCGCAACGCAACTCCGTGAACGATTACGCCTGGTTTCCCAAGCTTGTTGACTGCATCTGGCACCAAGTCTAATCCTCCCACGCTTGTTCCGCCAGTTGTGATGACTGCATCCTGAGTTTTGAGGGCTTGGCGGATTTTCTCTGCGATTTCGTCTGTGTTGTCTTTTGCTATGCCCAAATCTGTTGTTTCTGCGCCGAGTTCGTGACACATGGCTGCAACCATGGTTTTGTTTGAATCGTAAATCTGGTTAGCTACGCGCTGGGTGCCGACTTCGGCTAGTTCGTTGCCGGTGGCTAAGGCGACTA
>JAMCRH010000209.1 GCA_023380515.1 Gammaproteobacteria bacterium
ATCGGTGACGGCCGTATACAGGGTTCCCGGAATTTCTCTATCTAAATCGACGTTAAAATACAAAGCCCGCGCCAGTGCCGGGGCTTCCAGCATTGGGACGTTGTTCTCCATTGCCAGCTCACGAATCTTCGCTGCCACCGCGTCTGTACCTTTTGCCACCACACGCGGTGCACTCATACTCAGTTCGTCATACTGCAAGGCCACCGCATAGTGCGTCGGGTTAGTGATGACCACATTCGCTTCCGGTACTTTTGTCATCATCCGGTTGCGCGACATCGCTTGCTGTTGCTGACGAATCCGCGCTTTCACATGGGGATCACCCTCGGTCTCTTTATGCTCGCGTTTGACTTCGTCTTTGGTCATTTTCAGCTTCTTCGCATGGCTATAAAGCTGATAGGGCACGTCAATTAACACCACAACAATCAAAGTCAGCACCATCAATAGTGCCGCCTGTGCGGCTAACTGAAGCGCGTTTGCTAGGGCTTGCTGCACCGGCTGTTTCATCAAATTCATGTACTCGCCGTGGCGCGACATCAGAAACACGATCAAGACGCCGCCGACCAACAACGTCTTCGCAATCGCTTTGCCTAGCTCAGCCAACGCTTGGCTTGAGAAAATCCGCTTTAGTCCTTTCACTGGGTTCAATTTCGACAGCTGTGGTTTCATGCCTTTTGCCGACACCACCCAGCCACCCAGTAACGCTGGTGCAACTAACGCCAAAACAACCATGAGCATGAACAGCGGTAATAGCGCGAGTAGCGCTGTGCGGGCTAATAACGCCACATTCATAAGCATTGGTCCAACTTCGAAGGCCTGCTGCCGTTCAAACAAAAACGACTGCTCCATCACGAAGCCCACTTGCGAATACAACACCGAGCCCATGCCCCAAAGGCCGATTAAGCCGCCTAGCAATAACACAAACGTGGTTAACTCACGCGATCGCGCAACCTGGCCCTCGTCCTTAGCTTTTTGCAGCCTTCGGGGTGTGGCGGGTTCTGTTTTTTCGGAATCGTCGCTCGTACTTTGTTCGGCCATGCTCGCTCTTGTTCAGGCACTATTCGGGAGTTAGCTGGTATTGTCGCAGAGCGCAAATGATTTTGAATGGCAAAAAAGCGCCGGTTTAGGGGCGCTTTTCAACTGAAAGACTGAATTTCAGGGGTAACATGAAGAAAAAGTTAAAGGAAAAACTGACTCATTGTACCGTCGAGGGTGACATCATCGAGTTCTGACTCCAACAACTGCTGGAAGGCTTCTTCGTCACCTGGCAACAAGCCTTGGCGCTGAATAAACTCTGCCGACTGCTGGGTATGTAAAACGAGCGTAATACGGCGGTTCATTGGATCCCTTGGCTCGACGCCCGTGAGTGGAATACGGTCGGCGACGCCCGAAATCGATATCAGCTTGTCCGGCTCCAAGCCACCAGCAATCAATTCCCGACGTGACGCGTTCGCACGGTCGGCGGAAAGTTCCCAGTTACTGTAACCCGAGTAGCCACCAGCATATGGCAAGCTGTCCGTGTGCCCAGTAATAGTCAGTTTGTTTTCAACTTGGTTAATGATCGGGGCGAGCGTGCGTAGCAAGCGCTCCATGTAAGGCGCCACTTTCGCACTGCCGACTTCAAACATCGGCCGTTGTTCGGTATCCATGAGCTGAATCCGCAAACCTTCTCGGGTTAAATCTAAGCGTAATTGCGGTCTTAGCTGACGTAAAACCGGATCGTCTTGAATGGCTTGTTCAATTTGCCGCTGAATATTCTGAAAGTGTCGGCGCACTTCGGCCGGGCGCGTCTCCATTCGATAGTCAATCCGCGCTTGCTCACCTTCGGCATGCATTGGGTCTGGGCCACCACCTTGAATAACGCGGCTTGCCGAGGTCATGCGGTCACCGCCCGCCATGGCCACTGCCAATGGCGCGCGGAAATACTCCGACACACCTTGTCGCTGCTCTTCACTGGCCATCGACAGAACCCACATCACCAAGAACAGCGCCATCAAAGCCGTCATAAAATCCGCTAAGGCAATTTTCCACGAGCCACCATGGTGCTTGTGAATAACCTTTTTACGGCGAATGATGATGGGGCGACGGTCTTTATCAGCCATACCAATTATTCCGCAGCTTGATTGTTGCCACGAACGTGATCTTCAAGCTCATTAAAGCTTGGGCGTTCTACGGTATGTAAGGCTTTCCGACCAAATTCAACGGCAAGCTGTGGCGCATAACCGCCGGTGCTCGCAAGTAGCGTCACACGGATACACTGCAGCGTTTTCACCGCTTCAGCAACCTGACGTTCGACCCGGCTTGCGAGTGGGTTAATAAAACCGTAACCGGCTAAAATCCCGAGGAATGTTCCAATCAACGCATGTGCAATCATTTGCCCCATTACATCCGGTGGTGCATCCGCTGTCATCAAAGCTTTTACAACACCAAGAACCGCGGCAACGATACCAAATGCCGGCATGGCATCACCAACTTTGGCAATGGCATCGGCCGGGACGTGCGCTTCTGCTTCAAAGGCTTCAATTTCGTGGAGCATGAGCTCATCGAGCTCATGGGGATCCATGTTGCCACTGATCATCAGTCGCAAATAGTCGGTTAAGAAATCACGGATCATGTCGTCTTCGAGCACCATGGGATGCTCGTTAAAAATAGGACTGTCGTTTGGATCTTCGACATCGCGCTCAACAGCTAACATGCCATCGCGACGCATTTTATTGAGGAGCTTATAAAGAACGGACATCAGTTCCATGTACAGTTCTTTATTGTATTTGGTTGTGCGTTTCAGCTTTTTCGCTGCATTCATGGTGGCCTTGATCGCCTTACCATTATTTGCTGCGATAAATGCGCCGACTCCGGCGCCACCAATAATCAGAATTTCAAGTGGTTGCCATAACGGCCCCAGCTTTCCACCCGCTAGTGCAAAACCGCCAAATACGGAAAAAAATACAACTAAAAATCCGAGTGCAACTAACACATGGAACCCCTTCTAATTATGGTCGTTCATGCAACCGGGTAAGATCTTGCGACGTGAACACGCTGCATCCCGCTTCTAGGTCAGTTATCGGCGTTATCTAAGGAAACTTGAGCGAAAAATTAAAGGACTTTGCTTGCTTTGACCTTTTTCTTCTCTGGACCCGGTTTGCCTGCTCGCGACGGCGGATTACAAATACCGCATTGATACTGGTCGTCCGGGGTGTGAGCGTGGTTCACAAACTCTAGCTCACAGCTAGTGCATTTGCTTAATTGGAACATGTTGCTCTCAAAGAATCGCAACAAAGTCCAAGCGCGCGTTAAACCAAGCACTTGCTCGCCACCTGTACTTTCCACATGTTCATTGTACAAGCGGTAAGCTTTGGTAAATGCTGGCATGCGGTCAATGCCTTGATCTTCGCGCAATTGACGATAAATGGAATAGAACAGCGACGAATGCACGTTCGGCAACCAAGTCATAAACCAGTCGGTTGAGAACGGCAACAAACCTTTTGGGGGGGATTCACCGCGGACTTCTTTATACAAACGCACTAAGCGCCCGCGATTCAGGGCTACTTCAGATTCTAATACTATAGATCTGCCTTGTTGTTATTATGTAAGTCCATCTGTAATGGAGTATGAGGATCCATAGGAAGAGGAC
>JAMCRH010000210.1 GCA_023380515.1 Gammaproteobacteria bacterium
TGAGCTTGGATAAAGATCTATACATCAGCGCAGAAACTTTGACCTTATCTGAAGCTGGCGCAGAGCTCATGCGTATTCACGCAGACGGTCAAGTATTTATTAACGGTAATGCCGTCGACGTTGCCGACGCCGATCGGGTTCATTTCATTGCCTACAAAGACGGACTGGCCGAGCAAACCCAGTTTGTCGTACAAGTCCTTGATGAAGCACTGGAAATGACCAACTACGCCTTAACCATGACCTTCGGTGAAATGTTCGGCAAACGCCATCGCATTGTCCGCCGCATGGACAAGCTCACGGACCGTTTGCGTGATGATCTTGCAACGATTGCCTACGAAGACAACGGCACTTTTGTCGTCCAAGGCTCTCAGCTCGATGCTTTCGGTGATCGCATTGGCGAAACCATCGAAGAAGAAATGGAAGATTTAATCGCCAATGCCAAAGGATCCATGATGATGATGGTTGGCCGCATGTTATTGCGCGGACAACGTGGTATCGACGAATTCGAACAGCGTATGGAAACCATGGCCGCTAATTTAGAGACCGAAATGGAAGCTTGGGGTGCCGACATCGAAGCGCGCAGCGATCAATTCTGCCAACGCCTCACCGAGCTTCGGGAAACCGAAGACTACCTCTCTGAAACCTACCCTGCATTCGGCGACTATCGTTTACTGCCTTAAGCTTCGGTTGGGGGCACGCGACGGCTGACAACAAACTGCGACTGGGAACAAGCAGCCTCGGCTCCAACCGCAGCCAGTCCTCAGCCGCAGTGCTTACCCTCAGCCGTCACTTATGCGCCTACCAAGCAGCTGGCGCTTTCAGCGTGTCAGCCGCAAGGTTCAAAGCGCACCAGCGCTTAACTTTTAACCTCAGGTTCCTCGTCGATGTTGAGGTCGTCGTCGTGTTGCGCCACATTCCAAGGTAATGAGCTTGGTGAGTTGTGTTGGAATGCCAGATAGTTTTCGAATTGGTTGAGGACATCATTGATGATATCAGCCTTTTCAAAACCATAGACATCGTACGCTTGACCACCTTGACGCAAGAAGACTTCAGCACGGAAATATTCGTCGCTTTCTGTGCGTTTCTGCAACATGGCAAACTCGGGGCGCGCGTAGCCACGAATACGGATCTCGTAGGTGAAATCAGCGTCAGCACGGTCGACGTGAAGCACCACGCGGGTTGGATCCTCTTCGATAGACACTTCCGCTTGCCATTTTTGTGCCTCGAGCTCTTGCTGAACTTCATCGAGACAGTCTTTACAGGTTTCGCGAATAAAGGTTTCGACCTTCGCTTTGCTTGGGTAATCGACCAGACCCGCCAAACGTTTTTTCCAGTAATTCGCACCAGAATGAACGCCGCGACGGTGAATTTTCGCTGCACTCTTCAAGCTGTCGAACTGGTGACCTTCAATCACGAGCGCGCGCCACATACCGATGGCCGCCAAAAGCATAATAATCGCAAATGGCAAGGCACTGGCAATAGCAGCCGTTTGCAGTGCGGTGAGACCGCCCGCTAGCAAGAGTACCGCGGCGACGATACCTTCAGAGCTGGCCCAGAATACACGCTGCCAAGCTGGAGTGTCCATGCGGCCGCCAGAGGCAAGTGAGTCAATGACGAGTGAACCTGAGTCTGACGAGGTGACGAAGAAGGTCATGATTAGAATGACCGTTACAAACGACAGAATACTGGTCATTGGCAAGTTCTCGTAGAGCTTGAACAGGGCAATGGCTTGATCCGCTTGTACGTCAGCAATCAGGGTGTCGAGTCCTTCGTTCATGATCATGTGTAAGGCAGTGTCGCCAAACACTGAGAACCAGAAGAAGGTAAAGATAGTTGGCACGAGCATGACACCAAAAACGAACTGGCGAATGGTGCGGCCACGACTGATTTTGGCAATAAAGAGGCCAACAAACGGTGCCCACGCGATGGTCCAACCGAAGATGAACAAGGTCCAGTTGCCAATCCAGTCGCTGCGGCTGTAGGCCTGCAAATTGAAGGTTCGCTCAACGATATAGTTGAGGTAACTACCGGTATTCTGCAGGAATGTTTCGAGAATATGAACGGTTGGCCCGGCGAAGAAGACGAACAGTAATAGGAACATGACTAAGGTCATGTTGACGATGGATAGGCGTTTTACGCCTTTGTCGAGTCCTGCGACTACCGAGGCGATTGCCATCAAGGTAATGACGAAGATCACCACCACTTGCACGATCGTCGAAACCGGGATGCCCGGCCAAATGTAATTTAAACCGGCATTAATTTGGATGACCGAGAGACCGAGTGTGGTCGCAATACCAAACATAGTACCGAGAATGGCAAAGGTGTCGACCGCATGACCTGCGGGGCCATGAATTTTTTCGCCAATAATTGGATAGAGCGTTGAGCGCATTGATAGCGGTAAGCCGTGGCGGAAGGAGAAGTAAGCCAACACGAGGCCGACTAAGCCGTAAATTGCCCAAATATGGAAACCCCAGTGAAAATATGAGATTTGCATGGCTTGTTTGGCCGCATCGACGGTGAGTGCTGCACCTTCCGGTGGGCTGGCATAATGCAGTACAGGCTCAGACACACCAAAGAACAGCAGGGCGATACCGTAGCCCGCTGAGAACAGCATGGCGAACCACGACAAAAAGCTATATTCGGGTTCGGCGTGGTCCGGACCAAGTTTAATTCGGCCCCATTTGGAGATGCCAACGATAACAATAAACATCAAGAACAAGGCAACGGCAAGCATATAGAACCAACCGAAATCCTCGGTGATTCGTGCTAAGGTTGCGGCAAAGAACTCACCTGCGAGTTCTGGGTTTGACAGTGTTCCGATGACTAATAAAGTGATAACGGCGACAGCGGGAATAAACACCGGCATCAGCAGCATCGACTTCCAGCGAGAGTTACTTTTTGCGGTCATGCAAAGGCTCCTTCTTGAACAACCTAGTTTTTGTTGTGCGCTTATTTACCCTAACAGGCTGACGTCAGATCACAAGGAAAGTGCTGATAATCGCGGTAATTTCGACCAATTTGCAGATGTTCATCGCGAAATTCCTGCTAAACTAACCAAATCATTGTTTTTAGGAAATAACTGCATGGGAATTCAAACACGAACGGTTGGGCGGTTGCGTTATTGGTTGGAACGGATGCTCGGTGGCGGCGCATTATTCCAGTTGTTGTTAGCCTGGGGTGTGGTAGTGACTGTCGCGCTCATCGGGGGCTTTCTTGCGTTCACCTTTGCTCGCGAGGACGCTGCTTTAAGTGAAGAACTCTGGTGGTCCTTTTTGCGCTTGACCGACCCCGGTTATTTAGGCGATGACGAAGGCACGTCTCGGCGGGTTATCTCTACGGTACTGACGGTAGCGGGTTACGTACTGTTTATGGGTACGCTGGTCGCAATCATGACGCAATGGCTGTTCCGGCAAATGCGCCAGTTTGAGTTAGGCCAGACGCCGGTATCGTTTCGCCAGCATACGGTTGTGCTCGGTTGGACATCGCGTTCATTGCCCGTAGTGAATGAACTGATTCACCCGCAAGTACCCACAAGTTTAGTCAATCGAATTGCTGTGCTAGCAGACGATATTACCGAAGGTCCTTCCGAACAGGTGCTCGCCCAGCCTTGGCGGCCGAAGCAACGTCGTCGAGTCGTGTTGCGCTCTGGTTCCTTGTTGAACCCGGAACATTTGCAGCGCGTTGCGATTATGCAAGCGAAAACGGTGATCGTACCATCGCGCGGGAACTTCGCTGAGCAGACGATTAGTGCCGATGCAGATGCTATTAAAGTTTTGCTGTCGCTCCAGTCTCAAGGGCAGTCACAAGGGCAGGCTCAGAAGCCACCGAAGGTGGTTATCGAACTCCAAGACGCGCAGAAAATTGCGATTGCTCGACATACCTACCGTGGCGCTATGGAAATCGTTGCTTCTGATTTGCTGATTGCGCGAATCTTGATGCGCAGTACTCTGTATCCGGGATTA
>JAMCRH010000211.1 GCA_023380515.1 Gammaproteobacteria bacterium
ATGTTGTGCGCCTTCAGGTCGAGAGCTCGGTACAATACCGCAGCCTTCAACCCAGCACCACTGCCCAAAGAAATTACGGGCATCCTGAGCAAAGCGTGATGTTCCCCAGCCTGACTCATTCGCGGCTTGAATCAGTACCAAAGTGTCCGGCACTTCATCAACACGCCGAAGTAAGGTTGCTAAAACACCTGCCATTTCTTCCGCCTCAACGCGATAATGGGCAGCGAGATCTCGCAACCAACGTCGCTCTTGTCGCGCCAAATTTCCGTCACGATGATATTTATCATGTAAACGTTTAACCGTCGTTCGAAGCGTTAATATATGCGTATTCTCAGCATCAATTGCTGGAATAAGGTAGTTAAAAAAGGCGATCTTTCGTTCCGTAATATCTTGAATTGCCGAGAAATCAGGTACGGTTCTTTCAGCTTGTGACACTGGGCGTTGAATCACAGGTAACTCTGTACCGCGATACTCTTCCGTCACTGTGGACTCTGGTTTCAATAGAACAAAGGGCACGATAATCGCACCGATAAAACTACCGAATAAAAGTAGCAACACGATGGTTCCGAGCAGACCACCGCTTTGCTTAGGTAATGAACGTGCTTGTTGAGCGATTGCTTTCATTAGGCCTCGTTATCTTTTGGGTTAGCGCTATTACGCCTGGAAATTATCACGGTCGTTCTTGCGCTCAGGATCACTGTCACTGTCCTGATAGTCAACTTCGTCATTGACCATATCAGCGCGACTATGTTCCGTCTCCTGCTCGTTTATGCCTTCAGCGTAGCTGTCCACAGACTTTTCTGCCACGCCGAAAATTTCCGCGTAATAAAGAGCAACACCGTGACAAAACAATGGCGTCACCCAAAACAACAATGCATAGGCAGCACCGACTGCAAGCATGATCGCGACGAAGGTTCCAACACCCTCAAATGCAGCAAATGCGCTGGCTAGTAGCACAGTTGGCAATGCAATAACCAAGCTAAGAACGGTAATTGCAATATAGAAAACGAAGAAACTCGCAATTCGGTTCTTGATAATGATGACCGAAGCGTACAGCGCATTCCCAACGCTGCATTTAGTACCTACCGCGACCATCATGGCAAAGGAAAAAATGAAACTAATCGGTAACGACAGCAGCATTGCCGTAAATTCGTTCGTGCCCGGAATTAAATACGGTAGTTGTGTCACGACGAAAATGAACGCTGAAATACCAATAAAAGCCCAAGGCTCGTTAAGCAATGCGAACGCATCGGTTCCGCGAGTCTTTTCGCCAGTGGCATTGCGCAATGCCATCAATAACAAGCCCGCTAATAATGGGGCCCACATAATTGAGGCAATCGCACCGAGCAAAATTTCCCCCGCAGGGCCGTCAGCGTCAATATTAAGCGCAGCCACTAAAACGGACACTAGCATAATCGCTGCAACAAGAACGAAAAATGACCATAACGTCCCGAAACCAATGCCGGTACGTTTTTCCTTAGTCAGTTGCCACGCCGCAAACAAAATCTTGTTTGCATCAGGTTTAACTTGACTACCAAGCCCCTGTTTCAACTCGGTATTCCAACGTGGCTGTGATGTTCCATTGTTCATGTTAAAATTCACCTTATTATTGATATTCTTGCTGCATTATCTCTGCTCGTTGGTGAAAATGCCAGTCTAGAAACGAAGAGAAAACTGATGCCCAAACAGCCTCCGAAAACTCAACGGCAATCGTTACGAACCCACACTAGGTTGACGCGTTCGACACAGCAGCCCCGAAGTCAGTCGCGACCGCGTTTAAATCAGCGCCCACGACCGCAGAAACCCCGTCTCGTACTGTTCAATAAACCCATGAATGTACTCTGTCAGTTTACCGGTAATCCGGGTGAAATGACCCTCGCCGATTACATTCATATTAAAGAGGTTTATCCGGCCGGTCGTCTCGATAAAGACAGCGAAGGCCTCGTGGTTTTAACCAATGACGGACAATTGCAAGCCAAAATCTCGTCACCAAAGTTCAAACAAGCAAAAATCTACTATGTTTTGGTTGAAGGCGAGCCAAGCAACTCGGCACTTGACCAATTACGCCAAGGTGTTGAGCTCAATGACGGTGCTGCCCTACCCGTCGATGTCGAAGTTGTACCAGCACCAGATTGGCTTTGGCCGCGGCAGCCGCCCGTTCGAGTGCGCCAAACGATCACAGACACTTGGTTAAAACTGACGTTACGTGAGGGGCGAAATCGTCAAGTTCGACGGATGACCGCGGCAATAGGTTACCCGACCTTACGGCTCATTCGTTACCAAGTCGGCGACTGGACGATTGATGAACTCGCAAATGGTGAATACCGTGAGATTGAACTCGCCTAACGCTGAGCAACAATGCCTGATTTGGCTGGGTTTTTACTAGGCAAAGCAGCGGAAAAAATGCTAAAATTCGCCGCCATGAATAGAGTTAGAAAGCGAGTTGTAAAAGCGTGAATAGTGAAACTTCGAATCAGCAAAAACGAGTGATCGTCGGTATGTCCGGCGGCGTTGACTCGTCTGTCTCTGCCTATTTGTTAATTCAACAAGGTTACCAAGTTGAAGGCCTGTTCATGAAGAACTGGGAAGAAGACGATACTGACGAATATTGCGCTGCCGCAACTGATCTTGCCGATGCTGAAAAGGTCTGTGCGACTTTAGGTATCCCGCTACACACCGTCAATTTTGCTGCTGAGTACTGGGACAACGTCTTCGAGCACTTCTTAACGGAGTATCGCGCCGGACGCACACCGAACCCAGACATCATGTGTAACAAAGAAATTAAATTTAAAGCATTTCTTGAGTTCGCTGCGGAAGCACTTGGTGCCGACTATATTGCCACTGGGCACTACTGCCGCCGTCAATTCCATGACGGTAAATGGCAGCTGTTGCGCGGTCTCGACAATAATAAAGACCAAAGCTATTTCCTATACACATTAAGCCATGAGCACATTGCGCAAACCCTATTTCCAGTCGGTGATATTGAGAAGCCAGAGGTTCGCCGCATTGCTGAAGAGCAAGGTTTAGTTACAGCTGGGAAAAAAGATTCCACCGGTATTTGCTTTATTGGGGAACGTAAATTCAAAGACTTCTTACAGCAGTATTTGCCCGCACAGCCCGGCGATATTGTAACGGTTGATGGCGCTGTCATCGGTCAGCACGAAGGTTTGATGTATCACACCATTGGTCAGCGTAAAGGCTTGTATATTGGTGGTTTAGCCAATGCTGGTGACGATCCATGGTATGTCGTTGATAAAAACGTCGATACCAATCAGTTAATTGTGGCCCAAGGCAAACAGCACCCACGATTATTCTCCAATGGCTTAATCGCTGGACAATTGCACTGGGTCAATCGCGAACAACCACAACAGGCCTTCCGTTGTGCGGTTAAAACCCGTTATCGCCAAGAAGATATCCCCTGTTTGGTCAAACCATTAGAAAATGGTCAAATCGAAGTCATGTTTGACGAACCGGTCGCAGCTGTAACGCCAGGCCAGTCGGCAGTCTTCTACGCTGGCGACGTCTGTTTAGGTGGTGGAATTATCGAGCAACGCTTGACCGACTTTGAGGTAGCACTGTGACCACATTTACCGTTTGGGAAGAACGGATGATCGCTCTGGGCGGTGTATGTTTAGCTGCAGTTTGTGCTCAACAGCTCGCTCGGCGCGGCGAAATTCAGCCAATTGAACACTCGGACGTCATGGTTCACGCATTACTCGAAATGAACCCAACAAACACTGAGGCCGTGTTTGGTGACATCTCTGTCTTGAAACCAGCGTTGCGTCTGTTGCGCGCACAACTGAGTGGCGAAGGCGCCAAAGACGTCGAACAAACTCGTTATGTCGTTGGGATGCTTGCCCTAGAACGCCGACTCATGCGTAACTCTGCGGCACTTGAACAACTCGGTCGTGGGTTACAGCAGATTAATCGCCAGCAAAACGAATTCGATTTTGAGCCGCACCTCATTATTGAGAACGCTGGCAAACTCTATATGGACGCGATCAGCCCGCTTGGCCCACGTATTCAAATTAGTGGTAAACCTGAACACCTGAAACAAGCCCATATCCAATTTCATATTCGCACGATGTTGTTGGCCGGTATTCGTTGTGCCGTGCTGTGGCGACAGCTTGGCGGTAAACGACGCCAGGTTATTTTTAGTCGTCAGCGCATGATGGCCGCGATTGAGTCTCTATTAAAACGGTAACCTAATTTTTTCACGCGGCTGCCCGAGCCCACGCGGCAGTTGACGCAATGCAATTCAACTTTGGAGCATGACATGCAGCTAACTCTTTCAGAACTGACCGCCATTAGCCCAGTCGACGGCCGCTACGGCAGTAAAACCGCAGATCTTCGCCAATATGTCAGTGAGTTCGGTCTGATTTATCAGCGCGTATTTGTCGAAGTTCGTTGGTTGCAAAAGCTCGCTAGTATTCCGGCAATTACTGAAGTACCTGCCCTATCTGCTGAAGCAAATGCAGCGCTAGAAGCAATATTGACTAATTTCTCAGAAGCTGACGCAGCACGCGTGAAAGATATTGAACGCACCACCAATCACGACGTCAAAGCAGTAGAATACTTTTTAAAGGAAAAAGTAGCGGACCAAGCTGAACTTGCGGCAGTGAGTGAATTTATTCATTTCGCATGTACGTCGGAAGATATTAACAACTTGTCGCACGGTTTAATGCTGACTGCAGCTCATCAGCACGTCGTACAGCCCTATCTGAAAAAAATTCTAACCAGCCTCGTCGACCATGCGCAGAAGTATCAGTCAATTCCGATGATGGCGCGCACCCACGGCCAACCCGCGACACCGACGACCATGGGTAAAGAATTTGCCAACGTCGCTGTGCGCTTAGATCGCCAAATTAGTGCACTAAACCAGGTTCAATTCCTTGGGAAAATTAACGGTGCGGTTGGAAACTACAACGCGCATTTAGCGGCTTATCCGCAAGTCGACTGGCATCAAGTAGCTGAAGAGTTTGTCACCTCGCTGGGCCTAACCTGGAACCCATACACCACGCAAATTGAGCCACATGACTATATTGCCGAATGGTTTGACGCCTTGTGCCGCATCAACACAATTCTGATCGATTTAGACCGCGATATGTGGGGTTACATTGCGCTTAACCACTTCAAGCAAAAGACCATTGCCGGCGAAGTGGGCTCCTCCACTATGCCACACAAGGTTAACCCAATCGATTTTGAAAACTCCGAAGGAAACTTGGGTATTGCCAATGCGGTTCTTGGCCATTTAGCTGCGAAATTACCAATTTCACGCTGGCAGCGAGACCTCACCGACTCAACCGTGTTGCGTAACTTAGGTGTTGGTCTTGGCTATGCGGTTATCGCTTATCAAGCAACCCTCAAAGGCTTGTCGAAATTAGAAGTGAATGAAGCGAACTTGCGCAACGAGCTTGATCAAAACTGGGAACTGCTGGCCGAGCCGGTGCAAACTGTGATGCGCCGGTATGGCATTGAAAAGCCGTATGAGAAATTAAAAGAGCTCACACGCGGTAAACGCGTGACGGCCACCGATCTCGCGGTATTTATTGATGGTCTTGAGTTAACCGACGTAGTGAAAGCAGAATTGAAGCAATTGACGCCAGCGAATTACATTGGCCGCGCTGAAAGCTTCGTGACTGAACTCCCACGTCATCTAAACAACCTTTAATTCGAACCGGAGCCCTCATGACGAATCTCGATTACGTGCTCAACCATTTTGCATTTAATTCGGTTGAGTTTTTACGTGATTATTGGCAGCAAAAGCCTTGCGTGATTCGTCAGGGCTTCATTGATTTCCAAGATCCGATCAGTCCTGAAGAGCTGGCTGGTTTAGCACTTGAGCCAGGCGTCGACTCTCGGGTAGTCAGTCAACGAGCGGACAGCGAAAACCCGCAAAATGCCCCTGTTTGGGACTTGCAACATGGTCCAATTGAAGACTTTAGTCAGTTTGGCGACGAAGGTTGGAGCTTGTTAGTACAAGCGGTCAATGAACATTACCCGCCTGCCCAAGAACTCCTAAGGGCGTTTCGTTTCCTGCCGGACTGGCGCGTGGATGACCTCATGGTGAGCTATTCAACGGCGAATGGTGGCGTAGGCGCCCACCTTGATCAGTATGACGTATTTATTGTCCAAGGCATGGGCAAACGCCTCTGGCAAGTCGGTCCACGTGCTGACTACGAAGAGGTTTGCCCTCACCCAGAACTCAAACAAATTCGTGGCTTTGTCGCCAACTTAGAAGCCGAATTAGAACCCGGAGATATTCTCTATATTCCAGCAGGATTTCCTCATGCTGGTTTCAGTTTAGAGCCGGCTTTGAACTATTCAGTTGGCCTGCGAGCACCAAGCCAAGCTGAGTTACTCTCAGCTGTTGCCGACGAGGCACTTGACCAAAACAAGCTGCAAGAACGTTTTCGTGATCGGGTATCTGATATACTGAATCCTGAACAAACAGAACTCAATGGCGATGACCCGTGGTTTATTTCTGATGCTGTTATCGACAACTTCAAAAAACTGATGATCGATGCCTTTAATGACGATCAGCAAATCAAGCGAGCTATCGTGAACTTACTGTCACGCAACCCTCGCCCACCGCTACCTGAATGGCCGCAGCAACCGTATAGCGAAAGCGCTCTCAGCTACAGTTTAGAGCGTTACGATATTTTGCTGAAAGCGGTTGGTGTTCGCATGGTAAGTACCCTTCTTGACGGCAAACACTATGCGATTGTGCAAAACAACTGGTACGAAATCGAGGACGAGGATGCGGAAGCCCTCTTCGTCCTGTTATTGGAAATGACCGACTTTATCGCACTGAATGATATAAAACCGTACCTCGACTCGAGCCAAGCCCGCCAACTTCTGGTAGGTCTATTGAATGAGGGCTTATTTTTGTTGGACCACGATACTGACGATTCTGCCAGCTAACGAGTGTGCCCTAAGACAGAAACGAAAAAGGAGCTTGGGAGCTCCTTTTTATTGCTTCAAAGATTCGGTGAAAGCTATTTGCTTTTAAAATTCCTGATCAACCCACAGGTCTTCCCGTTCGACGATGTCATAACAGGCTTCAGCATGGTTAATCAGTAACTGCGCGAATTTTTGTTGCGTCTCATCTGCGTTCGCATCGTTGAGAATGTTGTCTGCACGCAGCTGCCACCGCAGTGAAAAGTGACGTAACGCGTCGCGAGCTGTTTCAGCAACACCTGCATCAACGTAATCTGACGGACAGACGCCGTTAATCGCCCAAACTTTGTCGGTTGAACCCCGTAAGGTAAATTTCCAAATTGCCAAATGTGGAATTAGATACCGACACTCTTTGGTGAGTACTTTGTCGGTTAATAAGCCTTTTTCAACTAGATAACCATTTGCCTTTTGAAAATGTTCCCGGACCCAGGTTGCTTGTTCTGCATTCGCTTGTGCTTGTTCTTGTTCGTTACTCATGGTTATCTCACTACAACTTAGATTTAATACTGTGTTTCATTATTTGCTAGCTGTCTTTTTATCCACTCCTTCACATCAAAATAACGATGAAATTGGAGCCTTTATATCAGGGCGAATAATGAACCGCTTTGCCCCATATTAGCAGGCTTCCGTCGGCGAGAAAACTACTCCCAGTACATTTCTTAACGTCTCTGCAACAAACTGGA
>JAMCRH010000212.1 GCA_023380515.1 Gammaproteobacteria bacterium
CCCCTATACACCACAGTTTGCGGGTCTATACTTTTTCAGAGCCATATACAGCGGTGACAGCAACTACGTTAGTTCCCAAAGCGGCATCACCGATGAGCCGTTACCCGTCACTTCAGGCTCAACTCCATCCCATACGGCAACGCTGCTTTCCGCCTTAAGCATACAGATAGGACAAAGCGTAACAGACAGCGTTTCCGTGACTGGCGCAGGCGGCGTTCCATCTGGGTCAGTCAGGTTTGAAGTCCAAGCTGTAGGTTCCTCAGCGTGGGTTCAGTTTGGCTCCGATAAAACCTTAAACAGCACAGGAATGGCAACTTCAGATCCTTATGTACCAACGTTTGCAGGCACATACTATTTCAGAGCAGTCTATGGCGGCGATGGTGTCTTCGCTAATTCGGTCAGCGGCGACTTAGAAGAGCCATTAACCATCGTTGCTGGAACCACTGCGTCAACCACAACTACACTGCTTTCTTCAGACAACATCCGTATCGGCAACTCAGTTACAGACACTGCAACCGTAACAGGCGTTGGCGGAACTCCATCTGGAACGGTTCTATTCCAAGTACGCGTTTCAGGCTCATCCGCATGGACCACATTTTCCACCAAGCCCCTCTCATCTGGCTCCGCCACATCAGACCCATACGTGCCAGCTTCAGCCGGAGCATACAATTTCAGGGCACTGTACTCTGGAGACGCCACATACGCTAATTCGATAAGCGGAGATTTAGACGAGCCCTTAACTGTAACTTCAGGTTCTGCTTCGTCAACTGCAACTACGCTTCTTTCCGCAAGCAGCATTCTTGTAAACAACGCCGTTACAGACACAGTTACAGTCACGGGAAGTAGCGGCACTCCATCTGGGTATGTGACCTTTGAAGTTCAAGCTCCCGGCTCATCAGTTTGGACACAGTTCGGTTCGGTAAAGATGTTAGACTTATCAGGCAAAGCCACCTCAGACCCCTATATTCCATCGTTAACAGGGCTTTACCATTTCAGGGCTCATTACGGCGGCAGCAGCTTGTATGCGGTTTCTGTTAGCGGCGATACCGAAGAGCCATTAACCGTTGCAGCTCTACTATCAACCACCAGAACTGTACTTTCAGCAACTTCGGTGACTTACAGTCAAAGTGTCACTGACACCGCAATTGTGTCGGGCGCCGGTTTAGCTCCCACGGGAACAGTTGCTTTCCAGGTGCAGGTTCCAGGTTCATCTACTTGGACACAGTTTGGAACAAACAAAACCCTGGATAATACTGGGCATGCGACATCGGACGTTTATACTCCCCAAGGTGCAGGCACTTTCTACTTTAGAGCAGTCTACTACGGCGACGAAACCTACGCTGCCTCCACAAGCGGCGACACCGAAGAGCCTCTACAAGCCATACCTTTGACGTCAACGACAACAACTCTGCTTTCAACTTCAAGTCTAACGTTGGGTCAAAGCACCACAGACTCAGTGACCGTAACAGGCGTAGACGGAGGCCCAACCATAACTGGAACAGTCAGGTTTGAAACCCTTAAGCCAGGCTCATCGACTTGGGCGGTTTTTGGCTCCATAAAAACCCTGGACATCTCAGGACATGCAACCTCTGACTCTTACATGCCCCAGGCTGCAGGCGTCACCTATTTCAGAGCAGTCTATCTTGGAGCCGGCTACTATGCAGGTTCCCAAAGCGGAAACACAGAGGAACCCTTAACTGTCAACATGGCTTCAACGTCCACAAGCACTCAGCTTTCCTCAACATCAATCACCTTTGGTCAAACCGTTACAGACACAGCTACAGTCCAAGGCGTTGCTGGGGGCCCAACTCCAACTGGAACAGTTACCTTCCAAGTTTCAGTTAACGGAGGTTCTTCATGGAGCCAAGTGGGGTCACCTAAAACCTTGACTGGCGGCTCGGCAACCTCAGATTACTACGCTCCATTTTCGGTGGGAAGCTACAATTTCAGAGCAGTCTATAGCGGCGACAGCAACTATTTTGGTTCCCAGAGCGGAAACGCTGAAGAACCATTAACCATCGCCATGGCACCTGGAACATTTGGTAACTACATGATATCCAGCGCTGGTCAATGTGGGCAGAGTGCTTTCCTTACAAATAACACCGCTTCACCTTTGAATCCTTACAGTAAAGTTAACCCGCAATTAAGCAACGGGCATCCATCCACTACATTCTCTTCCGACAAACCAGTGCCTTCGATAAAAACGGCGGGCACGATCACTTTGGTTTACTTCCTGCAAACCACCCAGGTTTCAAACCAAAATTGGCAAACCATCCAGACGACACTGGGCTTCACTTATCAAGGACAATCCTACACGATAGGAACAGCTGCATTCAATGCAACAGCCAGCAAATGCAGTCCACCACCACTATACTACACAGTAAAATTTGACGTTACAGGACACACATTCATAAACGGGTATCCGCCGCAAGTCATCCCCGCAGGAAGCACAATAACCCTGACTACAACTTTGGTGAATCCAGCTAACCGCGTTGACTTATACGGCGGCACAGCAGGAACACAAATCATACTCTTCTAACCTGGCGATTGAAGCTCCAGCAGCATTTTCGCTGCAAACTCTTCTTTTCTCGGATAAACATAAACCACAATAACAATTTCCACAACGATTGCAGCCACCAAGAAAACTGCCAGCCCCAAAGTTAAATTAACCAAAGTCGTTGTAGCGGACCGGTCAGGGTACCCATAAGCTTGCGCTAACCAACCCCAAAACCCCGCCTGCGCTGTCTCCAAATAATTCCGTACATCACTGGCAATCCACAGAAATATCCCCGCTAAAACAGCTGCAACCACATTTCCGACGAGAGTCATATATGTCCAATCGGAGGCTATCTT
>JAMCRH010000213.1:0-1751 GCA_023380515.1 Gammaproteobacteria bacterium
GTTTGGGGCTGGTCATGCCGAGAACCGTGTGAAAGAGGAATCGCCTTGGAACTGTGTCCAATCATACTGGTTTAGTATGCTGTTGGAGGTTGCGTTTACTTGGGCGTTAACGGAATTTGCTTGAAGTGCTGAAATCGAAGCGACTGACGAAACAAGCAGCAGCGCCAAGACAACTATAACTTCTATTTTTTTTGGAATATCAGTTACCCCCATCGGTTATAGGTATGGGTTGAAGTTGTGTTGACACTTGCTTTGACTCCTTGCCCCAGGAATGAATGTCTAGTTTTATCTCACTATAAACTTTGCGGAAAGCTGCAAACCCCACTTAATCTGCTGAATTTCTGAGAAACTCGTCAACTTGGCGAGAAAACAAGAAAAATGACAGAATCGCACAATCTTTTTTAAGACGGAAAGAACCCTTAAAGTAAACAATAAATCATAGAGAACTCAAGAGTGGATTTTGCTTTGACAGAACATAAAGGTCCCTTACTTATGACGTCTTGGAGAGCAACCGGCGCCTGCAACGCTCGCTGCAAATACTGCAACGTTGACGCAACAGGCAAACATGCCCCCAGAGAAATGACCACGCAGGAAGCCTTCCATCTAGTTGATGAGGTGAAGAGTTTCGGCGTAAGATGGTTTGGCATTAAAGGCGGCGAACCTTTAACACGCCCCGACATCTTTGACATAGTCACCTACGCCAAAAGCAAAGGCTTAAACGTTTGCCTCTTAACCAACGGAGTCTTCGTAGATGGGTCAATCTACGATAACTTGGTGAAAAACCAAGTTTGGACTTCCGTTAGCATCGATGGACCTGAAGAAATAAACGACCAACTACGCGGAGAAGGCTCCTACAAAAAAGCCCTTGCAGCCATCGAAAAATTGTCCGCGGGCAAAATTCTAAACGGCTTAGCCGCAGCAATCACAACCATAAACTACAAACACCTAGACCACGTTGCCGAGTTAGCTGACAAGTACCATGCCAACTTTGTCTGGTACAACCATCTAGTGCCCAGCGGCAGAGCCAAATCAACCATGGAACTTACTCCGACACCTGAGGAGTACGAGTGGGTGCTCAACCACATCTGGGAAATCACAGAGAAATACAAGGGCAAATTCGAGGTTCACGTGCACTGCCCACACTTCGCACGCGTGGTTAAACAGAGAATCCCTGAAGCTGAATTTAACCATTGGTACGAGAAAGAGTTCCATGGTAAATGCACCTACTTTGCTTTTGGCGGGTACCTTAGCGTCACCGAAAACGGCGACTTGATACCCTGCTTCTACACGGACCTTCAGCCTTCCGAGCCCATGATGCTGGGAAACATCCGCAGCAAGAGCCTTAGCACTGCTTGGAAGGAAATCCAGCAGTCAAAATACTACAACAAATTCCAGGACCGAAGCGTGCTCAAAGGCAAATGCGGCGTCTGCGAATACCGCGAAATATGCGGCGGATGCCGAAACCGAGCGTATGCTTACACAGGCGACATCACGGAATCTGACCCCGCCTGCGCCTACATACCTAAAAGCCTCCGCAAAAAATAGCGCAAACCACCCTTTCACCCATTTTTTGGGTTTTAAGCGAAACTTCTTTTACAAAAGACAACGGTTAATATTGCTCAGAGCAAAAATGCAAAGAAAAGCCATCCTTAGCGTTTTCTTGGTCGCGCTGTTTTTAGCCACAAGCCTTGCCTTAGCAGAAACCCAGCCGAACAGCAACGCATGGCCCAGTTTTCGCCACGACCTCTCCG
>JAMCRH010000213.1:1761-4237 GCA_023380515.1 Gammaproteobacteria bacterium
ACTGGGGGCCAAGTGGGCTCCCCAACGGCGGCGGACGGCGTCGTGTGCGTGGGCTCATATGACCATAAAGTTTACGCTTTCAACGCTTCCAGCGGCAACGTCATTTGGACTGCGGTTACGGGCGGCATCGTGATTTCTAAACCCAGCATCTCAGACGGCGTAGTCTGCGTGGGCAGCGAAGACCACATGCTCTACGCCTTCAACGCCACAGACGGCAGGCAACTTTGGAGTTTCAAGACAAAATACTATGTTGATTCTGACCCCGCGGTTGCCAACGGCGTGGTTTATGTTGGTTCAGAAGACAGTTACGTTTACGCTTTGAACTTGATGACGGGGATGGTCTTATGGAGTTATCCTACAGGCGACAGAATCATGCTGTCCTCAGCAACCGTGAATGACGACATCGTGTACATTGGCTCGTTGGACCACAAACTCTACGCGTTAAACGCATCTGACGGCAGGCTGGTCTGGAGCTATACGACGGGAAACCAGGTGGTTTCGACTCCCAGCGTTGCCGACGGAGTGGTCTACGTGGGTTCATTGGACGGCAACCTGTATGCTCTAGACGCTTTGAGCGGCAACTTGATATGGAACTTTACCACCGGCGGCGCCGTGTACTCTTCGCCCACTGTTTTTGGCGACTTGGTGTACGTGGGGTCGTTGGATAGCCGAGTCTATACTCTTGACGCGTCTGATGGCAAACAAATCTGGAGCTACAAAACTGGCGCAGGCGTCGCCTCTTCCCCAACCGTTCAAAACGGCACAGTGTACATCGGCTCAAACGACAATAAAATCTACGCTCTAAACGCCACAAACGGAGAAGCCGTTTGGAACTACACGACCGGGGACACAGTGATTACTCGTCCTGAAGCCTTTGGGGGCATGGTTTACGTGGGGTCGTGGGACGGCAAACTCTACGCCCTAAACGCTGGAAACGGCGGGTTGGTTTGGAGTTTTGCTACTGGCGGCGAAGTGGATGCTTCTCCAACCGTGGCGGACGGCTTGGTGTATGTGGGTTCGCATGACGGCAAAGTGTATGCGTTAAACGCTTCGACCGGCATGGTGGGCTACGACTGGGAACTCCACAACACAGTCGTTTGGAGCTTTGACACGGGAGACATGGTTATGTTCTCATCTGCCGCCGTCGCCAACGGCACCGTGTACGTGGGCTCATACAACGGCAAAGTTTACGCTTTGGACGCCAAAACCGGCGCTTGCAAGTGGAGTTACCAAACAGGCTCCGCGGTTGTTTCTTCTCCCGCTGTGGACAACGGCAGGGTTTTCGTGGGTTCTGAAGACCACAGCATCTACGCCCTAGATGCCTCAAACGGCACCTTGCTGTGGAAGTACACGTCAGGCAACCAGATAATGGTGTCCTCGCCCGCCATTTCGGACGGCAGAGTCTTTGTCGGCTCAACCGACGGCAACATCTACGCATTGAACGCGTCAAACGGCAACTTACTCTGGAAATACACCACAAACGGCTATGTTGTCTCTTCACCCACAATCTCAGACGACGTGTTATACGTGGGCTCCTTTGACCACAACATCTACGCCCTAAACGCCACGTCAGGGCAAAGAGTCTGGAACTTCACGACAGACGGAGAAGTAGCCTCGTCGCCAGCCATAGCCAACGGCATCCTCTACGTTGGTTCAAACGACAACAAACTCTACGCCCTGCACACCTCAGATGGCAAGCTATCCTGGGACTACACGACTGGTGGAGAGGTGGCTTCTTCGCCTGCCATAGCCGACAGAACCGTGGTGGTAGGGTCGAATGACGGCAAAATCTATGCTCTTGACACAAAGACGGGCGCTTACAGGTGGAGTTATGCGACGGGAGGCCGCGTGGTTTCTTCCCCTGCTACAGCGGGCGGCGTGGTTTACGTTGGTTCTTACGACCACATGGTGTATGCATTGGGTTCCTGGGCGCCTCAACAAAAAAATTCCGAGTTCCCGTTGACAATGGTCGTATTGGTCATTGGCGCGGTTGCAGTTTTAGCTGTTGCCGCCATAACAGTCTGGTATGGAATAAGGCGCAAAAGCCAAAATTCAGGTGCTTCTCGGCGGTTTGCATAAAAACAGGCTTTCAGCAAAAGGTTCAAATCTTCAAACAACAATGCTAAGCCATAACAAATTCGGATGTTTAACCATCCTTATAATTGCAGCTAACGTGTATGGGCATGATTACAAACCAAAAAGTTGCACTTGTCACTCCTCCGCTTCTAAAAGAAATGGGTCACCACCCGATTTTTCCACCGTTGGGCTTAGCTTACATGGCGGCTGTTTTGGAGCAGAACGGTGTTGAAGTAAAAATCTATGATTGCCCAGTCTGCCGATTCGACTATGAGAAGCTCAAAGCTGAATTAGACGCCTATCAGCCCACGATTGTCGGCATCGGCTCCATGACGCCCACGATTGAGTCAGCATTCAAATCTGCCCGCATAGCAAAAGAAGCGTGCCCAGACGCTAAAGT
>JAMCRH010000214.1 GCA_023380515.1 Gammaproteobacteria bacterium
CGTGTCTGCGACAGGCTTGGTGTTAACCAATCACCACTGTATTTTGGAAGTGCTTCAATACCGTTCAACGGTTGAGCAAAACTATTTTCGCGATGGCTTTTTGGGGTTGCGCCCTGAGCTGGAGTTGATCGCGCCGCGTGACTTTACCGTGCAAGTAACGCTCAGTCGCACTGATGTAACCGAGCAAGTGTTGCAAGGGGTTACTTCGCGACTCACTGGTGCAGCTCGTTTTAATCAAATTGCCAATAACCGCAATGAAGTGTTACGCCGTTGCGAGCAGCAAACCAATGTGCAATGTCGTGTGGTCGAGCACTATGGCGGTCAAGGTTATTTGTTGGTTGCTGATCGCGTGTTTCCCCAAGTGCGTTTAGTCTGGGCTCCGCCGGTTGAGGTCGGGCATTTCGGTGGTGTCGAGGATAACTGGCAATGGCCGCGCCACAGCGCAGATCTTGCGCTGATTCGTGTTTATGACGACAAAGGTCAACCCTATCAACCGCCTGAATGGTTGCCGCTGTCGCCAGCAGCTACTGCAACGGATCATGAGGTGTTTGTTGCTGGGTTTCCAGGTGTGACCCAACGCCACCGACCGGTTGCCGAAGCAGAATTAGCCTTCACCCAGTTTTACCCACAAGCAATTGCGTATTTACAGGATTGGTTAGCGATTATCGACCAGCCTATGCTGGACAACCCGGCGATTGAGTTGCGCTACGCGCCGTCTCGGGTGCGCTGGGGTAATCGTCTGCAAAATTATCGAGGCATGCTTGAGGTGGGCGAAGAGGAAGCGATTTTGGCTGCACTCGCGACCGCCCAAAATGATTACCAGCAATGGTTAATTGCGCAAGAGCGTGACGAACAGTTTCAGCAAAGTCTTTCTTTATTACTGCGAGCAATTTCTGCACGCGAAGCACAACTACAACGGCAACTTTGGTGGAGCTTTTTTCAAGAGTTGCGCCTTCCCGCGATCGCACAGCATTTATATCGGTTAGCTCAGGAAGCAAGCCGGCCAGACGATCGTCGGACACGCGGCTATCAGGTGCAACAAATTCCAGCATTGCGCTCGCAGCTTTTAAGTTTACAGCGTCAGTTTGATCCCAACGTCGAAATTGAATTGTTGCTGTCGCTATTGGAGGCGCATAAGCAGCTGCCGCAATCCCAACAAATCGCCTTTATTCGTGATTTTTTTCAATTGGATAAACATGCCAGCAGTGCCGAATTGCGTGAATTTGTTACTAGCATTTATGCGGCAAGTCAGCTCCACGACAGTGAGTATTTAGAAGAGCAGATGCGTGCAAGCCTAGCAGACATGCGGCGCAGCACAGATAGTTGGATTCAGTTCTCGGTCACCACAGCAGAGAGCCGCTTGGAGTGGGATTTACTCGAGCGTGAACTACGCGGTATTGAGCAACAGGGGAATGCGCTGTGGTACACCGGCATGCGCCAATTCAAGCGTGCGCAAGAAAAACGCTTGGCCGACAATGCCAATCGAACCTATCGACTGAGTCGTGGCACGGTGTCAGCGGCAGCAGAAGGCAGCAGCCAAACCACGATGAGTTCATTATTTGCATTGGTTGGCAGTGCCGAGCGGTACGAGCTACCTTTTGCCATGCATGCAGCAGTTGCGGTGCATGGTGCCGGCTGTTTAGCCAACAGCATGGACGAACTGACATTAAACTTTCTTTCCACCGCGGACGGTACCGGAGGTAGCTCGGGAAGCCCAACCCTGAATGCGAACGGTGAACTGATTGGCCTCGTGTTCGACAGTACAACCCCTGCAATTCTGAGCGACTGGCAGTTTTCGGCAGAGCGTCACCGCCTCATTCATGCGGATGTGCGCTATTTACTGTGGTTATTGCGCTATGTGTATCAAGCGAATGAATTACTTGCTGAGCTTGGCTTTAGTGAAAGCGATGACGGCTGCTTCCTTCATGGCGAGCCAATTATTCCAAGTCCAGTTCTAGCTGACGTTGTTCATCCGGATCCGGCAGAGTAATTCCCAAGCCAAGCAAGCGAACAGGGCGCTCGCGCCCGCGTGGCCAGGCTTCTTGCAGCAACTGATAATAGAGTGCTGGGGAAACTCGATTGGACACTTTACTCACGGTAGTCTGATTAAAGTCGTGGAACTTGAGCTTGATCGTTTGTGCCTTGGCGCGGATATCCTGCCAACGCAAGGTATCCATGTCCCGATAATCAGGCGCTTGTTGAATCCGCTTGCGCAAGGCCGGTAGCAAGGTGGTTTCGAGAAACCGTTCCGCTTCTTTTACATGACGAAAGTCGCGGTGTAAGGTTTCCTCGACACTAATTTGTTTGCGTGTACGTGATAGGCTGACTGGCCGGTCATCAACACCGAGGCAACGTTGAAAGAGCAGCATACCGGCATGATCACCCAGTAAACGCTGTAATTTTGCCGGGTCGCACTGTTGGATGTCCCGCACGATATTAAAACCGGCCGCGGCTAATCGTTCTTGGCTTTTGGGACCTACGCCGGGAATCCTTCGAATCGGCAAGGCGGATAAAAAGCTGACGATCTGTTCGGGCGGTACCACAAACTGACCATCCGGTTTATTCTCTTCGGAGGCAATTTTCGCGACCATCTTTTGGCTCGAAATTCCGGCGGATGCGGTAATTCCAATACTGCGCAGTTCATCACGAATTGCTTCGAGCGTGCGCGTTGCACTGCCTTGAAAAGCAGTATTTGCAGTCAGATCGAGATAAAACTCATCGATTGAAGCGGGCTCGACTAAGTCGGTGTAGCGCAGTAAGACGTCGTAGACGCGCTTCGACATGGCTTTGTACTTGGCCATATTGGGTTTGACGAAGATTAATTGCGGGCAGAGCTTACGTGCTTGATGGCCGGGCATCGCGCTGCGAACGCCAAATTGGCGGGCGAGATAGTTACAGGTTGCGACGACACCGCGCTCACCGCCGCCACCCACAGCAAACGGTTGATTCCGTAAAGTTGGGTTGTCGAGAACTTCGACCGCAGCAAAGAACGCGTCGAGGTCGAGCAGGGCTATTTTCCGCACCCGAGTAGTTGCCATAACGTGCACCGAAGATTGAACCGAATTGGGCTGCGTATCGTTTTAAGAATGACGACGATGTTAACACAAATCTTGGTAACAAGAGTTTCATCCAAAGAAATTTGGCGTTATAATCGCCGCAAACCTGTCTCAGACTTTGGGACAATCGCCACTGAATTAATCAGGAGAAGGCCGTGAAGTTGTCAAATCTGTTAAGTTGGAAAAAAGTTGTAACTGTGGTTGCGGGTATTGCCGTAGCAGGTGGTGTCATGGCAATGTCTGCGCAAGACATGTCACGCGAAGCCATTGCAGAGCGTATTAAGCCAGTGGCGAAAGTTCGTTTAGCGGGTGACGAAACTGCTCAAGCGAACGGCCAACAAGCTTCTGAAGGCGGACGCTCTGCTGAGCAAGTTTACACTCAAGCGTGTGCGGCATGTCATACTTCAGGTGTACTTGGTGCGCCACGTAAAGGCGTTGCAGACGATTGGACTGATCGTTTAGCACAAGGTATGGACGTCCTGCTCGAGCATTCAATTAATGGTTTCAACGCAATGCCTCCACGCGGCGGCTGTATGAACTGTACTGACGAAGAAATTGAAAGTGCGATCGAGTACATGATCGAAGGCTTATAAGCCTCCGCTGAAACAACCATAAAACCTCTAAAAAACCGCTCCTTGTGAGTAATGCCAGTCAGTTAAGCTGACTGGCATTTTTTATTTTACGAGGATATTTCCTCGGTTTTGGTTTTACCCATCTGGGATACCATCTATCTTCTCGGCGCTCAGGTAGTTTAAAGTGCCCCATCTGTGTCAGCAACAATTTGTAATGCTTGGGTATATTGCCCGGGCTACTGAGCGATGCGGTAACAAAGAAGTGCGTGATAGCCATTGCACAGCTCGTAAAGCTTAGTTGGTTTGGCCAGACACTATCTAACTTTTTCGCCGCCTCCGTCATCCCTTGGCGTATCAAGTTGTAACACAATAGAACTCCCCACAGTTCCTGACGAATCATATCTGGACGTTTACTTCTCAGTGTATATTCGCTGTTGAGCAAGGTTTGCTTCATCTCGCGGTAACCAAGTTCAATCTCCCAACGATATCGATATAAATCCACCATTTCTTCGCTAGGAAATCGCATTGGATCCACCATTGATGAAAGGATTCTGTAGATTTTCCCTTTAATATTTTTGGTGACAAGGCGCGCCTCAACGTATTCGGGTAGATCAGGGAATTTCTTGAGCGCCTGAGGTGTACTCTTTAAACGAATATGCTGGTCGTTTTCACTAAACTTGCGGACAACCTGGAACTGTAAATCCTTCCTAGCCGGCAGCATCCAATGTCGATTCTTGCCAGCTTGATGCCAGCGGTTTAGTAATCCTAGCGAGTAATATCCTTTATCAAAAATAGTTAAGGAGTGGTCAGGGGTCGTCTCAATCAACTGCTCTGCCAGTTTCATTTCGTTGGTTCGATAACCAGCGAAGGCGCTATTAAGTAATTGATGACTCGTGATTTCCATATGACAGACCATTCGAATTTGTGGATAGGTATTCTCACAAATGTGATTGCTTTGTGTTTCAAATACTTCATGATTCTCTGGCGTGTCTGCGGTGCGCCAGACAACACCATCCACAGCAAGTAAATTAAGGCCGGCCCATGTTTCGAATTGATTGGATTCGTAGCTATGCTTCGCCATCACACGAAATACTTCGCGAACCGCATCCTCTCCCAATCGCTGCCTCGCCTGAACAAGCGCACTTGGAGCGACTAAAGCTTTTTTATCCGGCAACATGACATCCATTTGAGTCGCAATATCCCAGACTGACTTTTGACGATAGAGGGCCATTCCAATAATCGACCATAGCACCGCCTCGAGAGGCAATCGTCTCTTGCGAATGGTCGCTACACCAGCCTGTTCAAAGCCTTGTTGAATGAGCTCAGGCGACAGAAGCTCCGCATACTTTTCAAAGGTATGCATTGTTCCGCACGATCTAAAGGCAGTTGCCATTTCACTTTCGAAGCGCATAAAAAAATCCGATATCAGTTCACCTGATATCGGATTGTGAGCCCTTGGAAGGATCGGTCAACCGATCGCTAAAATATTTCTTAACTGACTGGCATTACTCCCGAAGGAGCCTTTTCATGTGAAGCGTATCTAATTACTTGATGATTTTAGATACAACGCCTGCACCTACGGTACGGCCACCTTCACGGATTGCGAAACGCAAACC
>JAMCRH010000215.1:0-4922 GCA_023380515.1 Gammaproteobacteria bacterium
AGGATCAATTTGCTTATGAGCAGTTCAGCGTCATTGATACGGTGATCATGGGCCATGAAGAGTTGTGGCAGGTGAAAGCCGAACGGGATCGCATCTACAGCTTGCCGGATATGAGTGAAGACGACGGTATGCGCGTCGCGGATTTGGAAGTTGCCTTTGCCGAAATGGATGGTTACACCGCCGAATCGCGTGCCGGAGAACTTTTGATTGGTGTCGGTATTCCACTCGAACAACATTACGGCTTAATGAGTGAGATTGCACCGGGTCTGAAGCTGCGTGTGTTGCTAGCTCAAGTTCTTTTCTCTGAACCGGATATTATGTTGCTCGACGAACCAACCAACAACTTGGACATTAACACCATTCGTTGGTTAGAAGACATATTGAACCAGCGCCAAGCGACCATGATTATCATTTCGCACGATCGCCACTTCTTGAATAGCGTTTGTACTCATATGGCCGATATCGATTATGGTGAGTTACGTGTCTATCCGGGTAACTATGAGCAATACATGTTTGCCGCGACCCAAGCACGTGAGCAGTTGCTGAATGAAAACGCTAAAAAGAAAGAAAAAATTGCTGAATTACAGCAATTTGTGAGCCGATTCTCGGCCAATGCGTCGAAAGCAAAACAAGCAACTTCACGGGCGAAACAGATCGACAAAATTCAACTAGCGGAAGTGAAAGCCTCGAGCCGCGTAAGTCCCTACATTCGTTTTGAACAAGAAAAGAAACTGTATCGTTTGGCGCTCGAGCTTGAAGGCGTGTCGAAGTCGTTTGATGACGTCCAGATCCTAAATGACATTCATGCGATGATCGAAGTCGGTGAAAAGGTTGCGATTCTCGGTGCCAATGGTATAGGTAAAACAACCCTATTGAAGTGCTTAATGGGGCAGTACAAAGCAGATAGCGGCCTGATTAAATGGTCTGAAAACGTCAATATTGGCTATTACGCGCAGGACCATTCAGATTGGTTCAAAGAGAAAATCACGGTTTTTGAATGGATGAGTCAGTGGAAGCAACCACACCATGACGAGCAGGCGATTCGTGGTGTGCTGGGACGTATGTTGTTCTCGCAGGACGACATTAAAAAGCCAGTGACCATTTTGTCGGGTGGTGAAAAAGGCCGGATGATTTTCGGTAAGTTGATGATGCAACGACCGAATGTTCTGATAATGGACGAACCGACCAATCACCTTGATATGGAATCGATTGAAGCCTTGAATTTGGCGCTTGAGAACTATGACGGGACTCTTTTATTCGTCAGTCACGATCGTGAATTCGTATCGTCCATCGCTACACGAATTATTGAACTAACCGGGCACGGTATGCGTAATTTCTCTGGAACTTACGAGGATTACTTGCGGGAGCAGGGGGCTTAAGCCCCCGCTCGAACGCGTCTTTCCGTATTAGTCTTCGCCGCGCAGTGCTGGGTAAAGCGATTGCCCAACCGAGTGGCGAGGTGCTGGAATTCCTAAGTACTCGGCTACCGTAGGCGCCATGTCAATTAAGCGTGAGCCGGCAATTCGCCGAGCTGGGAAGTGCTGTCCGTAAGCGCAAGTTACGGTGTACATGTCTGGACTGGTCGAGGCGTGGGAATGACCTGCGGAAATACGTCCGTTAGGATTCACAGAAGATTCACCACGAACATTGCGACTTGCACTATAACCTCGCGCTGTTTCCCAATACACATCACCACCAGCCGCGCTACCAATGCCAAACTCTGGGTGTTCACTAGCGATATAAACACGTTCGACGACACGCTCACCGTTTTCATCGATTAAGCCTTCGAGCGCTGCAACAATTTGAGCGATGACGTCGGCTTTATCTTCTTCGGTGACAATGCCGCCACGATATTCAGTACTGTTGACGCTAATCCAATAGGCGTTGGGTGACACTGCAACCGAGCGTGAAAGGTCAACCATACCGTTGTCGTCAAGGAACTGGAGGCCAGCTTCTTGCAGTAAAACGTTCGGTAAGAAATCTCGCCAACTTGGACGCATACCATGGTCACCACCAACAAATAGCACGCTATCTGGGGCGTTAGTTAGTGCCATTAAATGGCCAAGACGCAGATCGACTAACTGCCACGTCCGCATGCGCAACTCTTTAGCCCGAGCCGCTATTTCTGGGTCGTATGCGGGTGAATCGCTCGCTAGGTAGCCTGAAATTGTGTGGTCGATAGAGTCGGCCAGAGGGAAGTAATCCGCGAGTAAATCAACACCGAGTTCGTTCCAGAAGAACGTGGAGCCTTTATTGAATAGTTTGGTTGCCAGTTCTGCGGTTTCTAAATAGCGTGCTTCGGCGGTACCGTCACCCTGAGCGAATAGAGGTTCGCCAAGGCCGCCACGGCTGTATAAGCGAGTGGACGAGTTACCGAACCAGCCGCGTACATAGGTGTTATAACGTTCGCGCATGGCTAGGTTGTTGATGTCCATAACGTGCATAGCTGGGTGGTAGAGCACAAAATCGGAGCCATCGCTTGCCGCTTCGAATAGCCGCAACCGCAAAAAGGTATCACCCTGTTCTGTCGCAAACTGCAGTGGTTCAGAAAAATAGCGTGCTAACTCACGACCATGCGGAGGCGCGCTTTCGACCGGGTGGGCAACCGCAATGATTGCGCCATTCGCGTCGGGACTAGTGTTTACGGCGACGCGATCATAGGTCGTTTCGCCATAGAAAACGCCATAGAAGTCGCCAGCACGGTTTTGCCATTGGAAAAAGCGCGGTGTAACAGATGTATTTTCTAAATCGATGTCGAGTGCTGTTAGGTTCTGCCAAGTCGCGTCGGCATCTAGCCATTCCACGTCGTTCGCAGAAAGTGCTGCATCGCCGTTGATCTGAATGTTATAGCCATTCATGACTGTGATATTCGCTTGTTGATAGGCCTGAGCAATACGCTCTTGGTCGGCTATTGCCTGTGCGCTTGGTTCGCCAACTCGCGCGGGAAAGCCAGGAATACGAGGCGCTTGGGTGACGTGGTGGCCACCTGCTGAACGGCCATTAAGGGCAGCGGTAATCCAAATAGGCTCAGCTGCTGAGTTATCGGCATCATATCCAGAGATTAATGACATGACCGTATTCTGGTTGCGCGGCAGACGATGCGACGTGTTGCCAGTAATTTGGCTGATGTCACCGTAGGTGCCGGTCCAAAGTGCGGCATGACCCGCAGCAGTGACCGATGGGAACGCAGGCTGAGCGAATTCGGTGCAGGCTCCAAAGTCGAATAGCTGATAAAAATTCGGGACTTGTTCGGCCGTCAAAGAGTCACGCAGAATCACTTCATTCAATGAATCGATGCTGACTAATAACGCACGGCGCTCCTCATGGGGAACGTTAGCCTGTGTATTGGTCGGTTCGGATGGAGTGCAGCCTGCGGCCAAAGTAAGCGCAAGTGTTGATAAGGCGAGACGCTTGGAACTTGTCGAAAAAGAAGCGAATTGAAACATAAAATACATCATCATCCAGTCAAAATAGTTGGCCAAGATTATCAGAATCCTGTGACGTTCGCATTAAAACGAGCGTTTGTCTCTATACTGTTCCGCTGAAATACAATGCGGGATCAGCTGGTCTGAGGTAGAATACGGTCTCCTACCTTTATTGAGATGCTTATTTATACATGACTTTTGCTGAACTCGGACTTTGCCCAGAAATTCTTAACGCCCTGACCCACCAAGGTTATATCGAACCAACCCCTATTCAAGCCCAAGCTATTCCAGCGGTACTTGCTGGCAATGACGTGATGGCTGCTGCGCAAACGGGCACAGGGAAAACAGCTGGATTTACGTTACCGATTTTAGAAATGTTGAAAGATGGTGAGCGCGCCAAGGCAAATACTGCACGAGTTTTGATTTTGACGCCGACGCGTGAGTTAGCAGCGCAAGTAGGCGAGAGCGTTGCTACCTATGGCGCCGGCTTACCAATGAATTATGCAGTGGTGTTTGGTGGAGTGAAGATCAACCCGCAAATGATGAAGCTGCGTAAAGGCGTTGATATTCTGGTTGCCACACCGGGTCGATTACTCGATTTGTATCAGCAAAACGCAATTCGTTTTCCAAATCTTGAGATGCTCGTACTCGATGAAGCTGACCGTATGCTCGACATGGGGTTTATTCACGACATTAAAAAAATTATTAAGTTGTTGCCAGCAAAGCGACAAACCTTGATGTTCTCGGCTACCTTCTCAAACGATATACGCACCTTAGCGAAAAGCTTAGTGCACAACCCTGTCGAAATTTCAGTGGCGCCACCGAACACAACGGCTGAACGTATTGAGCAAATTATGTATGCGGCAGAAAAAAGTGAAAAGCCGCGCATGCTCATGCAGTTGCTTCGCAATTTAAATTTACCACAAGTGATCGTGTTCTCGCGCACCAAACATGGCGCCAACCGGCTGGTGAAGCAGCTCGACAAAGGCGGCTTTTTGGCGGCCGCCATTCATGGCAACAAAAGCCAAGGCGCCCGCACCAAAGCATTATCGGATTTCAAAGCGGGTCAGGTGCAAGTGTTGGTCGCAACCGATATAGCTGCACGTGGGCTCGACATTGAGAAGCTGCCATACGTGATTAACTACGACCTACCGCAAGTTGCTGAAGACTATGTCCACCGAATTGGTCGGACTGGTCGAGCGGGTCAGATTGGTCATGCAATTTCCTTGGTCACCGACGAGGAATTTAAAACGTTGAAAGCGATTGAGAAGTTGATTGGCCAGGCCATTGAGCGTCGTCAATTGGAAGGATTCGCGAACGTCGAATTGAACGGCAAAACGCCAGCGCCAGTCAAAGCGCCACGGCCACCGCGGCGAAAACCGAAAGCGAGCAATTCTGCAAGGTAGCGCAAAAAAGTGAGTCGTTCCTGTGGCTTGTTCACGAATCACCAAGGCCAACTACTCACTTGTAGTTTGAAATAGGCATCACCAAAAACGC
>JAMCRH010000215.1:4932-5914 GCA_023380515.1 Gammaproteobacteria bacterium
AAGACTGAGCTTGCCTCGCGGCGTGGTGACCAGCACATGACCACCTGCTCGAGCTGTACTGCGTCGTAGTTTGATCGTCTGTTCGGTATCTAGGGCGAGAAAGTCTGACTCTGTTCGCGGAACGCGCCCTAGACTCATCCACATCCCGGCTAAACAGAACAACGTAATCAGCAGCATTAATCCAAAGTTGAACTTAGCATCACTGATTTTCTTCTCGTATTCGGCCGTCTTTTCGGCAATGGTTAGGTCGAGGTCGAGGGCATGGATGCGATTGTCGGTTTTCAGGAAATAGACCGGCTGATCAGCGAAGTTTTCCGGTAACGTATAAGTGGGAACGACGCCTGTGCGAGAGTAACTTTGTGCGTCACGATAGGTAAATTGCAGCTCATAGCGGATCTGTCCGTCGCTGAGTTCACGCCAAAAATATTCTGAATTAAGCGTGATAGGCCGAACGACAGAATCGGCTTTAAGCTGTTGGTACTTTTCAATTTGGGCATGAGCTATTTCACGCTCAGAGCTGATTTGATGCCAAGACACTTGTGTGACGAAGAATAGCAGCAGAGAAAGCAGCGCCCGCCAGATAGCACCTAGAATTGACATTGAATCTCTCCCGCAACAGATCCAATCGTTTAATTTCTAGAATCATAGACGTATTGCATTAACGATTCTACACTATTGGTAGCCTTAAATAATTTAGTGTAATGCGTTCTGTTATTGCCCCAATTATTTCATAGTGATACTGTCATTTTGTTAGTCATTATCAATTCCACGGAAATATCATTAAAGTTCACGGAGGATTTATGTTTCAACGTTTTATGTCTTTAAGTAGCTTTTTCGAATTATTGAACAAATCAAAGACATTCACACTAGCGTTTGTATTCGCCTTTGGTGTGTCTGCTTGTGCTGATATGGACTCAATCTATTCGGAAGTGGCGGATGATGCTGTCGCTCAATACAACATGACGAAAAGGCATGGAGACCT
>JAMCRH010000215.1:5924-6455 GCA_023380515.1 Gammaproteobacteria bacterium
GTTTGAATTTCTTGCCCGCGGTTGCGGCATTTATTATCCTGTAGCGCCACAAGGCAAACTATAAGAAATGGAAAGAGCAGGAGAGAAGGGACTGTAAGGCGGCAGAGGATAAATTGATGAATCAGTTTCAATTTTAATGTCTTGCGAGAGAGAGCAAACCTTCTTGAAAGACCAATCTACGTGAATAATTGTTAGTTTAGTCACGAGATTTTCAAATGAAAGTAGTAATTAGCAGGGAGCAGCGATGCTGCCCCTGCTAAAAGATTGTACTAAGCAGTCTCTAACATTGGAATTGGCATACCAACTTTGGCACTAATATAACCTACGTCGCCATGACCTATCGACTCAGCCTTGTAACCGGCGCCGATCAAATCTCTGATATAGAGTTTATTATAGATAAAAATAAACACTAACTGACTAAACCCAAAGGTAACCAGAGCAAGAAGCAGCATAATGACTGCCCACTTCCAATCACCTCTGAAAAGCGCAGGGAATATTCCGAAAAAGAAAGTTGTCCATGAAAATCCGCCA
>JAMCRH010000216.1 GCA_023380515.1 Gammaproteobacteria bacterium
GAAATGGCCGGCACCGACCATGAGTGCGACGCTGTGGCGGACGTATTCGCCGATGACGTTATCGAATAAATGCGCAAGTGTGGCGCGTTGCTCTTCGCCTGCGAGGCCAATGAAGAAGCTGACGCCAACGACGATCAGCGGTAAACAAATGATGAGCGCAACGATGGGCAGCGACAATTGTTGCCACGTCGCCCAAAACCCTTTGCGCGCGTTGGATAGCGTATTGCGGAGCGCGTTAACCATTCTTGATTAGGGACCGTAGCTGGAATGGCATTAGGGACCGTAGCTGGAATGGCATTAGGGACCGTAGCCGGAATGGCATTAGGGACCGGGGCCGGAATGGCATTAGGGACCGTAGCTGGAATGGCATTAGGGACCGTAGCCGGAATGGCATTAGGGACCGGGGCCGGAATGGCATTAGGGACCGTAGCTGGAATGCGGTTCCAGCTACGGTCCCTAATTCGCAAGACGCGCGGTGCATTAGCGCCATCCGGCACGATCCATGAGGCGCACGGCCGCGGCGTTATTTTCGCCAAGCACCGACATCGAAATATCGTCGGCCTTGAACTCGCCCCAACTTTGCAACGTTTCGCTCCACGCTGCTTCCGGGTTCACTGGGTACTCCGAGTTCGTTTTCGCGTACCAGTTTTGAGCGTCGCGTGAAGCTAGGAAGTCCATGAGTTTCTTAGCATTTTCTTCGTTGCGCGCGTGTTTGAGTAAGCCAATACCCGACACATTCACGTGCACGCCGTAGCTCTCTTGCGCCGGCCAAGCAATTGCAACTTTGCTGACTGTGTCACGGTTTGTCGCACTGTCGCTTTCCACCATGCCACCAAAATAGTAAGTGTTCGCTATCGCGATATCGCAGACGCCAGAAGCCACTGCATGAATCTGATCGCGGTCGCCACCTACCGGGCTGCGAGCAAAGTTGGCGACTAAACCGCGCGCCCATGCTTCCGTCGCTTCTTCGCCATGATGGTCAATCAAAGCGGCAACCATGGATTGGTTATAGATGTTGTCTGACGAACGCACGCAAATTCGGCCGCGCCATTTTTCATTCGCGAGGTCCATGTAGTCGGTGATTTCGCTTGGGTCAACGCGGTCGATTGCATAAAAAACTGGGCGAGCTCGCATGCTCAAGCCATACCAATGATTTTCTTGATCTTTTAAATGTGCAGGAATTTTTTCGCTTAATGTTGCCGTCGTTACCGGCTGGAACAAGTCAGCTTGCTTCGCGCGATGCAACGCACCGGCGTCAACCGTAAGGAACAAATCTGCCGGGGTATTTTGCCCTTCGCTTTGCAACCGCGATAACAGGCCATCGCCCGAGCCGGTCAGCAGGTTCACGCGAATGCCGGTTTCAGCTGTAAATTCGTCGAGGAGTGGTTTGATTAAACCTTCGTTGCGCGAGGAATAAAGGTTCACTTGTTCACCGCTACCGCCAGTACATGCCGTAATAGCTGTCGCCGTCATCGTTACGGCTAGCGCCGCTACCAGAATTTTCAGACCTCGAGACATCTTTGTACCCCCTCATTTTGATTTCCGCATTTTACGGAAATCAATCGCAAATGACAATAGTTATCATTTGCCTTACGGAGTACCTCTTTTTGATTAGCCCGCTCGTTAGGGACCGTAGCTGGAATTACAACACTCTGTATTTGCTAGATAATTGCGGACGTAGTTCGGCCGCACACGAAGGTTTTAGGTGATTTATCCAAACTTCCTTCGGAACGTGTTTTAAATTAGAAATCGTATCGTCGACCATTTGTGGGGTCATGTGTTTCGTCTGTACAGCAAGTTCGTACTTGTCGTCGGTGAACGAGCATTCGATCATGAGCACGTCAATTTCACCTAATTTGTCCAGCTCTCGGTTGAGTAAATCCCCAGCCGTGGTATCCGACGTAAACACAAAATGACCGTTCTCATCGCGCACCGATACCCCAACTGTTGGCACCGTATGGTCCACCGGAAATAAAGTCACCATTCCAGCTACGGTCCCTAATGGCATTAGGGACCGTAGCTGGAACGAATCGCCAGGGGCGATTTCGATGAATTTCACAATGGGGTTCTGGGGTGTAGGCAGTTCACGAAAATCGGGCCAAATCTCATTATTGAAAATATGTGTGTTCAGCTTCTCAATCGTGTGTGCCTGCGCGTACACCTTCACTTGGTGCTCGACCTTCTCAAACATGTTGCTCAAGAACATCGGTACCGCAGCAATATGGTCCATGTGCGAATGCGTCAAGAAAATGTGCTCAATTTTGCGCATTTCGTCGATCGACAACGAACTGAGCCCAGTGCCTGCGTCGATTAAAATGTTCTCGCTAACTTGAATACAGGTGCTACCGCCCGCTGAGTCGAGTCCACCCGAGCACCCTAATACGCGAATCGCCATGCCCTAGCCTACTCGCAATTCAGTGGCCAACGTGATGAACCATAAGAAGTGGCTGCCCGCGACTACGAACGTCACTGGTTGCCGAATCTGTTCATACCATTTTTCCGAAACTCGGCGAATGTCGTAACGAAGCCAAATTAGGTAAATAAAACCTAGAGCAGCGATGGCCCACAACACGGGCAAAAACGCCACCGCAATCCACGCCGCAATACTCGGGAACATACAAATAATCAAAGAGCCCTGCGGATTGTCGAGGCGCCCGGCCATGACCAGCCCCCAATGAATACCGCCGAGAAATGACAAAATAACTGCACTATATATAAGGAAGGCGTGCGCAAGTTGATCTTGCCAAACGCCGATAGCACCTAAAATTGCGCTGCCTAAGAACGGAATAATCCCCGCCCACGTCAATCGATTCGCTGTCACTATCGTTGCTTCATTCATACTTTTATACTTTCCTCATTCCAGCTACGGTCCCTAATGCCATTCCAGCTACGGTCCCTAATGCCATTCCAGCTACGGTCCCTAATGCCATTACAGCTACGGTCCGCAATCAACCCGCGATAACCCACGCGAGGTAGCCGATATAGACGACGGCGAAGAAGCCGCCTTCTAAACGGTTGATGCGCCCTGGTCGGCGGGCTTTTTTCACGCGGAAGGCAAACAACAAAATACACAAGGTCATCAGGCCCATCACCGCGTAATCGCGCGTCAATACCTCTGGCTCAAGTTCGAACGGCTGAATTGCGCCGGCAATTCCCACTACGGCCAAGGTGTTAAATAAGTTTGATCCGATGATATTTCCAAGCGCCAAATCGTGCTCGTTCTTGCGAATCGCCGCAATCGCACTCGCCAATTCCGGCAAAGACGTGCCAATTGCGACTATTGTTAGGCCGATAACTAGGTCGCTCACCCCAAATGCTTCGGCGGTATTCATTGGGGG
>JAMCRH010000217.1 GCA_023380515.1 Gammaproteobacteria bacterium
AATTGGTTCACCACACCGCTTTATTCGCCGCCGTTCCGACGGCCGGGTAATTGAAATGGTCGGTAACCCCTTGCCCAATGGCGGCTTTGTTACCAGTTTTACTGACGTCACCGAACATATTGAAACCCAACAAGCGCTTGAGGATGCCAATATCGACCTCGAAGCCCGGATTCGCAGTCGCACCGATGAAGTGCGCGAAATTAACCGCGAGTTGACCGAAGAGATCGATCGCCGGCGCGAAATTGAAGTCGCGCTGCAAGCTGCTAAAGCCGAAGCAGAAAATGCCAACGCCAGTAAAACGCGGTTTTTAGCGCTGGCCAGCCACGACATCTTGCAGCCGCTCAACGCTGCTCGCTTGTATTTATCGGCGGTCGACCACGAACGCCTCGACGGCAAGAATCAAGGCTTGATTCACAAAGTCGACAATGCGCTTGATTCCACCGAGCACCTGCTGTCGGCCTTGTTATCGATTGCCAAAATGGAACAAGGCGCCATGCAACCACAACTCAAGCATATCGACCTGAATACGATTTTGGGGCCGTTAGTGCCTGAATATGCGGTTTTGGCTGAACAACGCGACCTACAATTTAAAGCGCGGTTGCGCAACCTAACCGTGTATACCGATCCCACTTACTTGCGGCGAATTGTGCAGAATTTTCTGTCAAATGCAGTGAAATACACCGAATGTGGGAGAGTCTTGCTGACTGTGCGCAAGCGCGGCGAACATGCCGAACTCGCTGTCTGGGACACAGGTCCAGGCATTCCGGAACAAAAGCATGAGGAAGTGTTTGAGGCCTTTATTCGTCTGCATCAAGGCTCGATTAGTGGCGTCGGTTTAGGTCTCAGCGTAGCCAAACGCATGGCCGAGCAGCTAAATTGCCCATTGGAGATTAAATCAGCTCTCGGCCAAGGTAGCCGCTTTTCCGTCCTCGTACCGCTTGGCTCAGCAGCCATGGTCATTCCGCGGGTGCGACCAGAGCGCTCGAATCAGGCCTACGACGGCTTGAAGATCTTGTGCGTGGACGACGACCCCGAGAACCTCAAAGCGCTCGAAGCCCTATTGCATAAGTGGGACTGCCATCCGATTCAGTTCACTACACCGCAAGACGCACTGACGTGGGCCGAGCAAAATCCAGCACCCGACGGTGTCTTGCTCGATTATCAACTTGCCGAACACGGCGACGGCCTAACCTTGTGGCAAGAGCTTTGCAAAATATGGCCGAGCCTCGTGCCAGGCGCTCTGGTGACCGCGGTGCGTGATCCTGACTTAAAAGCCGAAACACGTAAACTCGGGCTACAGTTTTTAGCCAAGCCCGTGAAGCCCGCGCAACTCAAAGCACTGATGCAACACATGCAGCGACACAAGGAAACCCAATCATGTTCCGGCTCCTGATCGCTGACGATCATCCGTTGTATCGCGATGCCCTCGTCGATGTTGTTCAGCAGTATTTGCCTGAAACGACCTTACTCAGTGCGGCGAACTTGAATGAGGTCTTTACGCTCTTAGCAAACGAGGCAGCTGTCGACAACGTAGCGAGTGTCGACAGCCGCGTGAATATCGATTTAGTCCTTCTTGATCTGAATATGCCGGGCATGAACGGTTTAGATGGCGTTTCACAGCTGCTCAATCAATACCCCACTTTGGCGGTGGCGATGCTCTCGGCCGAAGACGATAAACACGTTGTCCTCGAAGCCATGGCCTTAGGATGCATTGGCTACATTTCCAAAGCTAGTGAGCGCGCTGATTTAGCCCACGCCATCGAACAAATTCTTGCGGGAAATATCTATTTGCCCGCCGAGAGCTTCCGCACCACCAACACCAAGGCACCGTCGCTGACAGTCAAGCAATCAGCAGCCGAGTCAACAAACGTTTCACTTGCGGACCTTACCAAACAACAAATTCGTGTTTTACGTGAAATGGTGAATGGTGCATCGAATAAGCAAATTGCCTTTAACCTGCACATTAGCGAAGCAACCGTAAAGTCTCATGTATCCGCCATTTTCAGAAAACTCGAAGTCAGCAACCGCGTGCAAGCGATTTTGAAAGCCAAGTCTGCAGACTTTTCCGCCTATTTAACGAGTTAAGCGGGTGAACGACGATTTAAGTAAGCCCGCAACGTCATGCGTAATTTCAGTGGCCGTACCGGCTTATGCAACAAGTCAACGCCGAGTTCTCGCGCTTGCTCTTGCAGCTCTTGGCTGTGATTCGCAGTTAATAAAAGCACACCGGGATTAGACGATGGCTTTCGGGTTTGCAGCAATTTTTCTATCACGTCCGTGCCCAGATCGGCGCCTAAGTGATAGTCGACAATGATCGCGTATAACTCACGATCGCGCCAGTACTGCTGTGCTTTCAGTTGCTCATGACTTTGCACCGACACCACTGTGTAACCCCATCCAGGAAGAATACTTTCCAGTGCCTGACAAATCGCCGGATCATTGTCGATTACCCCAATCAAGCCGCTTTCACGCAACGGTGTTGCCTTCGCAAACGGTTGGGCTGACGCCACTCGCGCCCAAGATTGTAGCTCCGCTGATTCGCGTTCTGGGAAGTCCGCGCGCCGATTTTCTAGATTCCGTTCTGACTGACGTTCCGAATGCTGTTCCAAGTGACGTGGCACCTTGATCGAAAACATCGACCCTCGCCCAAGCGTCGATTCAACGCCAATGGCATGATCAAGCAGGTGTGCTAGCCGTTCGACAATTGCTAGTCCTAATCCTAAGCCACCGGCATGATCCTGCTCCGCTGCGGGTAGTCGATGAAACTCACGAAAAATTGCTTGGCGCTGATCGGCGGCGATGCCCGGCCCAGTATCGATCACTTGAATTTCAATTTGATCACCACGCCGCCGACAACCCAACAACACCTCGCCGCCTGTTGGCGTGTAGCGATAAGCATTACTAATAAAGTTACGCAAAATTCGCGTCAGCAAGGAACTGTCTGTGACAATCCAGTCACGACTCGATTGCAAGCGCAAGCGAATCCCTTTGCTTGCCAGCATCGCCTCGGCTTCATCGGCGAGCGGTGTTAATACCGCATCCACAGCAACGTGTTCCACTTGGGCTACAAGCGCGCCAGCATCTAGCTTCGAAAGGTCAACAAGCGTTCGCAGTAAATCGCCAACGTCATCGAGCGAGCGCGCTGCCTTTTGAGCCAGTCCCTGCAACTCAGGCGTTAATGGTTGATCAAGCATCGCCCCATTAAACAGTCGCGCAGCGTTAAGTGGCTGCAAAACATCATGACTCACGGCGGCAAGGAACTGTGACTTCGATGCATTCGCGCGTTCGGCTTCATTCTTGGCTTGGCTGAGCGCCGCTGTCCGCTCTTGAACGCGTTTTTCTAGCAAAATATTGGCTTGGCGCAACGCCTCTGATGTGCGCTTGCGTTCGGTGATATCGCGGTTTAGCACAAAAAACCCCAAGACTTCCCCCGCGCCATTGCGATTCGGTACATATGACTTAAGCAAATGTCGAGCAGTCCCTTGAATATTGCTTTCGGTAATTTCAAAGACGACATTCTCGCCGCGCAAGACGTCGATAATATAGGGTTGTAGTCGCTGATAACCGTCTTCACCGTGAATCTCGGTAATGTGGCGCTGGAGAATTTGTTGTCCCGGCTGCAGGTAGAACTCGGCGTAGCCACGATTAACGAATTCATACACACCGTTGGCTGAGAGGTAGGCAATCATCGCCGGCACATTATCGGTAATTGCCCGCAGCCAGCGCTCACTTTCCGCCAATGTTGCCGCATAAGCGACATGGGTAGAGATGTCGGTTACCGCGAGCACGTAGCCGCCGTCAGGTAATGAATGGCGTTCAGCGGTCACCGTTCGGCCATCGTTCAACCGCTGTTCACTGCGGGTTTGCGTGAAAATCTCTTGGGGATGCGACAAATCGCTGTGCATTAAGCTCGCTTGAAAGTCGACTGTGGGTGTTAGTTGTCGGCGACGAAGTCCAGTCAGCTCGAGCAACTTAGCATTCCAGACCTCTAGTTGCCCCTGACCATTGACCAAGGCAACCCCCTGCGACAGGTTGTCGATCGTGTTCTGCAACAGCAACATTTTTTCGGCAAGTGCTTTCTGCTTGCTAACATCAGCACTATGCTTCAATTCGCGTGTGCGTTCGCGCACTTGTTCCGCCAACACAGCGGCATGTTGAAAGGCAGTAAAAGGTGAATGCAGACCATTTAATTGCGACGAACCGCCTTGCTCAATACGCTGCATTAAGGCTTGGTTAATCAGTTCGAGCCGGGCAATTTTTGCGGCTTGGTCCGCGAGTTGTTGTCGCAGTTCTGCTTCAGACGCCATCCTCACCTCGCCCAATCACTACCCCGGTAAAGGTCTGGTTAATGTGAATGCCATTAAAATGCTCGCCGTAGGTATTAAAACCGAGAACTTGATGGCGCTGATAGAAGGCCGAGGCATCTGCAACCTCATTTCGCTGCTCACATTCCAAACGGCGTAACACACAATCACAGCCGATCGTCACTAAAGGCTCACCGATGCGTTGTTCAATCTCAGCAAACCGCTGTTCTAAGTCAGGCAAAATCGGTTGCGTTGCCATCGCCGTTAACACTGCACCTTCACCCACCGCACAATAGAAGGTTAAGCTTCCGTCCGGGTTAACCCGCTGAATCGAACGGACGAAATATTCATTGCCCATACGCACTGCTAAAGGGTGCATCGCAAAAACAGTCGCGTTGAGTTCCGCCACCGCGACACCCACATACTCTGCATAGGCTTCTGCCGCAGGCTCAGCGTTCAGTTCATAAACCGTGCGCGTGTCATCACTTGCCGCAGTGACAACGAATTTTTCCTCACGCGACTCCATATGGTGCGTACTAAATACCTCAAATGGCAGTTCCGCAGTAAAAATCAACAACACAGCTGCGTTGGTGTAGAAGCCACCGTTGAAATAAATATAAGTATCGGTCAATTGGTTATCATCACCCGCTGAGCCACCAAAATGAGGTATCTTACCCAACGCGGTTTGCAACGAAAAAAGTGCCAGTTCTTCTTGTGCCGATAAGCCATCGAACAGCGTAAAGGCAAAACTTTGCCGACGCTGCGCGCTGTACACGGGCTCGGATAACAATAAATCGTCGATCAGCTCCTGCGCGCGGAGTAAATCAAACTCTGTGAGGTTTTGAATTGGACCCACTGCAACGCGAAAATCACTCGCATGAAAGCCAAGCGCAACAATGTGGCCGCGCGCATAGCCAGCTGGAGTCAGTTCACCGGCGGTCGTACAACCACTTTTCGGCACCTCTGGAAATTGCTGCTCCAATGCTGCTGCCAGCGCTGGGAGATCATATTCTGCCGAACAAAAAAACAGGATAAAGCCAAGTTCAGTATGGCCTAACTGAGCGGCTAATTCCTCGGCAGCGGTTGCCGCATCTTTTGCTGCCGACATGGCACTGACAATCGGTGTGTCCATCGTGTATTTTTCCAAAACAAATTGACCTTAACTGCCATACTACCGTGAACGTCCGATGAAAAAAACGGGAGCTTAGAGCTCCCGTTTTGGACTATCTTTATGTTTCATCAATCCGCTTAGAAAAAGCCCATCGGGTTGGTGTCGTAACTCACCAACATGTTTTTGGTTTGTTGGTAATGCGACAACATCATCTTGTGGTTTTCGCGACCAACACCGGACTTCTTGTAACCACCAAAGGCCGCATGTGCTGGATAGTGGTGATAGCAGTTGGTCCACACTCGACCCGCTTGAATGCCCCGGCCCATGCGATAAGCACGGTTCATGTCACGGGTCCACAAACCTGCACCTAAGCCGAACTCAGAGTCGTTCGCGATCGCCAATGCGTCTGCTTCATCCTTAAAAGTCGTCACAGAAATGACCGGTCCAAAAATTTCTTCTTGGAATACACGCATACTGTTGTTGCCTTTAATCAAGGTTGGCTGAATGTAGTACCCATTCGCGAGGTCGTTGTCGAGCTGTTCCTTGTCACCACCCATGAGAATCTCTGCACCTTCACCGCGGCCGATATCAAAGTAGCTCATTATCTTATCAAACTGTTGTTGCGATGCTTGCGCACCCACCATCACTTCAGTGTCGAGCGGGTTACCGCGTTTGATTTTCTTCGTGCGTTCAATGACTAATTCAATAAACTTGTCGTAGATACTTTCGTGGACTAACAAGCGTGACGGACAGGTACAGACTTCACCTTGGTTAAAGAACGCCAAGACGACCCCTTCAATACACTTCTCTAAATAGCTGTCTTCATAGTTAAAGACGTCTTCAAAGTAAATATTCGGTGACTTACCACCGAGCTCCACTGTTGACGGAATAATATTTTCTGCTGCACATTTAAGAATATACGAACCCGTTGGCGTTGAGCCAGTGAAGGCGATTTTCTGAATACGCTTGCTCGTGGCTAAGGCTTCACCAGCTTCTTTACCAAAGCCATTGACGATGTTCAGCACGCCATCTGGGAGCAAATCACCGACTAATTCAATGAACTTGAGAATAGACCAAGGCGTTTGTTCCGCAGGCTTCAAGACAACACAGTTACCCGTTGCAAGAGCCGGTGCCAGTTTCCAAGCGGCCATGAGTAAAGGAAAGTTCCATGGGATAATTTGACCGACTACACCGAGCGGTTCATGGTAGTGATACGCCACGGTATTTTGGTCGATTTCACCAATAGAGCCCTCTTGAGCACGAATCGTTCCAGCAAAATAACGGAAGTGGTCAATGGCCAGTGGCACGTCAGCATTCAAGGTTTCACGAACCGCCTTACCGTTGTCCCAGGTTTCTGCAACAGCGATTGACTCGAGGTTTGCTTCGAGACGGTCAGCGATTTTCAACAAGATATTGGAACGAGCAGTGACCGATGTTGTTGCCCAAGCGTCTTTGGCTGCATGCGCAGCGTCTAATGCTAAATCGATATCTTCCGCTGTGGAGCGGGCGATTTTACAAAATGGTTTGCCGGTAACTGGCGATACGTTATCGAAATACTGGCCTTTAACTGGGGCAACCCACTTGCCACCGATATAATTTTCATACTGATCTTTGACAGTTACTTTCGAATCCGGATGACCGGGCTTTGCGTAACTCATGGGGTTCACCTTTGTGATTTCATTGTATGATAATCTAGTACCTGTCCATGCTACGCCGCGACTGACGACAACGGCTATTCCTCATCAGCATGAAAAAATTCATACTTTAGTCGGAGATTTCATGACCACTTTCACCGTGCAACACACACTTTTTGCATTGGGTTCGTTCTTTTCTCAACCCGCCTCACCGAAAGCTGTGCAAGCACCGCAGTGGATTGCGTTTAACCAAACCTTAGCTGAACAATTGCAGCTGCCCGCCGACTTGCATGCCACCGAAACTGGACTCGGCGTGTGGTCGGGCAATCAAGTTCCGGATTGGGCACAACCGCGCGCGCATGCCTATGCAGGTCATCAATTCGGTAATCTCGTGCCTCAGCTTGGTGACGGCCGCGCCCTGCTATTAGCCGAAGTGATTGATCGTGACGGTAAGCGGTGGGACATTCAGCTTAAAGGCGCGGGGCCGACAGCATTTTCGCGTGGCGGCGACGGTCGGTCAGCGATCGGCCCAGTGTTACGCGAATATCTACTCAGTGAAACTATGTTTGTACTTGGGGTACCGACCACCCGTGCGCTGGCCGCCGTTGCCAGTGGCGAACTGGTGTTTCGTGACCAAGGCGGTGTACCCGGCGCAGTATTTACCCGCGTTGCTAGCAGCCATTTGCGCATTGGTAGCTTTCAATTCGCCTCTTTGCATGGCGGCGCAGAGAAAGTGAAGCAGCTGGCTGACTATGCGATTGCTCGTCACTATCCTGAATTGACTGAAACTGCTGAGAGTAACCGCTATCTGGCCTTTTTGCACGCGGTAGCCATGCGCCAAGCTGAGCTTGTCAGCCAATGGCTGCGGGTTGGCTTTATTCACGGGGTGATGAATACCGACAACACGTCGATTTGCGGTGAAACTATCGACTATGGTCCAGCTGCGTTTCTGGATGTTTATCACCCGCAGAAAGTCTTTAGCTCGATTGACCGTCGCGGCCGTTACGCCTTCAACAGTCAACCGGCGATCGCACAATGGAACCTCGCCCGCTTAGCCGAATGCCTATTGCCTTTGCTCATAGCAGAACATGAGCAAGAGGACGAAAACAGTGCTAAGTCTGCTCGGGACGACGCCATTGCTCTAGCGACACGGGTCTTAGATGACTATTCAGAACGCGCACAAGCGCTGTGGATTTCGACCATGGGCGCGAAACTCGGCATTGAGCAGCCTCACAGTGAGGACGACAGCCTGATTCAAGATTTTCTGGTGTTGTTACAAAGCCACG
>JAMCRH010000218.1:0-1496 GCA_023380515.1 Gammaproteobacteria bacterium
TAGTACCCGTATTCGTGAAGCCTTGAGAGAGGGAGATTTAGCGGTGGCAGAGAAGCTGTTGGGACGTCCTTACCGGATGAGTGGACGAGTAGCACATGGCGATAAACGCGGCCGTAAAATGGGTTATCCGACCGCCAACATTCATTTGCATCGCGCCAAAGTGCCGTTGCAAGGTGTTTATGCTGTGCAGTTGTATGGCATTGATGAAGAGCCGGTCAACGGGGTGGCCAATATCGGAGTCAGACCGACAGTATCAGGAAGTGATAAGGCATTGCTGGAAGTACATTTATTTGATTTTGATCCCGATTCCGAGGTCTCGTGACACAACAGCTCTCTTTAACGGACTGGATGCCTGCGCACCAGCAACGTATCAGTTTAGCCCTACAGCAACGGTTACCTTCCACCAGCGATGTCACGGCAGCAAGATTAAACGAAGCCATGCATTACGCTACGTTAAATGGCGGAAAGCGTTTGCGGGCAATGTTGGTCTATGCCACGGGAGAAGCTTTTAATGCCGATGCAGATGCGCTGGACTCAGCCGCCTGTGCAGTTGAAATGATTCATGCATACTCACTGGTGCATGACGATATGCCAATGATGGATGATGATGAACTACGTCGCGGCAAACCTACCTGTCACAAAGCCTATGATGAAGCTACAGCGTTATTAGTCGGCGATGCTTTACAAAGTCTGGCGTTTGAATGCCTGTGTGATAACCAGCTTTCACCTGCTCAGCAAATAGCAATGGTTAAGTGCCTGGCACATGCATCTGGAGTTGCAGGTATGGCTGGTGGTCAGGCTATCGATTTAGCTTCTGTGGGCAAACAATTGAACCAATTTGAACTTGAAGCCATGCATCAGTTAAAAACCGGTGCGTTAATTAAGGCTAGTGTGGCGCTAGGTGCGCATTGCAGCTCGACATGCACCACAGATGATTTCCAGCATCTTGATAATTATGCGGCAGCCATCGGACTCGCTTTTCAAGTTCAGGATGATGTGCTGGACGTAATCGCCGATACCGAAACTTTAGGTAAACAGCAAGGTGCGGATATTGCCCGTAATAAACCGACTTATCCCGCCCTAATGGGTCTTGAAGCCGCCCAGCAAAAAGCACAATCACTGGTTGCTGACGCTTTGGCAGCACTGGATAATATTCAAAATAACTGTTTTGCACTGCGCGCACTGGCAATGTTTGTCGTGCAACGAACCTATTAATCTCGCTGAATCATCATGACAAGCCTACTTGCGCAAATAGACTCCCCCGCCCAGTTACGTAAATTGGAGCGAAAACAACTGGATCAGTTAGCCAGTGAGATCCGCGAGTTAATCATCGAGAAGATCCAACAAACTGGCGGTCATATCTCGTCCAATTTAGGCGTCGTTGAACTGACATTGGCATTGCATTACGTGTACAACACCCCTGAAGACCGCTTGGTCTGGGATGTCGGTCATCAAAGTTATGCTCATAAAATTCTTACTGGCCGTCGCGATCAAAT
>JAMCRH010000218.1:1506-4048 GCA_023380515.1 Gammaproteobacteria bacterium
CATACCATGCGGCAACCTAACGGGCTTTCCGGCTTTCCCAAACGCAGTGAAAGTGAATATGACAGCTTTGGTGTCGGCCATTCAAGCACCTCGATCAGCGCCGCATTAGGCATGACAATTGCCGCTCGTGCCAGTGGAGAATCCAGACGTTCAGTTGCTATTATCGGTGATGGAGCACTTACCGCAGGTCAAGCCTATGAGGCATTGGCCCATGCTGGTGACCTCAATGCCGACATGCTGGTAGTACTCAATGATAACGAAATGTCGATCTCTAAGAATGTCGGTGGTATGGCCAATTATCTGGCACGACTCCTCTCAGGTCGGTTCTATCGTTCAGCACGTGAGAGCAGCAAGAAAATGCTGGAAAAAATCCCACCTGCCTGGGAATTTGCAAGACGCACCGAAGAACATGTCAAAGGTATGATGGTGCCGGGTACCCTGTTTGAAGAAATGGGGTTTAACTATATCGGTCCTATAGATGGACATGATCTGGACACATTGATTACCACGTTGACTAACTTGCGCAACAGCAAAGGTGCGCAATTTCTGCATATTGTTACCAAAAAAGGCAAAGGCTTTGAGCCTGCCGAACAACAGCCATGTAAATATCATGGTGTCAGTCCAGCTAATAGTAAGAAATCCGGTCCGACCTTTACTCAGGTGTTTAGCCAGTGGTTATGTGATATGGGCGCCGCATCTGATGATTTAATAGCAATTACGCCAGCTATGTGTGAGGGCTCTGGCTTAAATGCCTTTGCCGAACGTTTCCCTGAGAGATATTTTGATGTCGGCATTGCCGAACAACACGCGGTGACATTAGCTGCAGGTATGGCCTGTGAGGGCAAAAAGCCAGTAGTCGCGATTTATTCGACTTTTCTGCAACGTGCTTACGATCAATTAATCCATGACGTCGCATTGCAAAATCTTCCGGTGTTATTTGCGATCGATCGGGCCGGCTTAGTCGGTGCGGATGGCGCAACACATGCAGGCAGTTTTGATCTAAGTTACCTGCGTTGTATTCCGAATATGCTCATTATGGCCCCCAGCGATGAAAACGAATGCCGACAAATGCTGACAACCGGGTTTCAGCATAATGGCCCCGCTGCAGTCCGCTACCCTCGTGGTTGCGGCAATGGAACGGCCATTGAACCGCAATTGGATAGCTTACCTATATGTAAGGCTCAAACCCGCCGCACTGGCAAGAAAACGGCCATTCTGGCGTTTGGTACTTTATTGCACGCAGCACTGGAAGCCGCTGAGCAAGTAGACGCAACTGTGGTGAACATGCGCTTTGTCAAACCATTAGATACAGCGTTGTTGGATGAGATTGCTGCCAATCATGAACTGATCATTACCATTGAAGAAAATTCCGTGCTTGGCGGCGCTGGCAGTGCTGTCAATGAGTATTATCAGCAACAAGGTTTGCAGACTAATTTGCAGATGATGGGGCTGCCAGATAAGTTTATTGATCATGGAGATCATGGCCAAATGCTAAGCGCTTGTGGTCTGGATGCAAGTGGTATTATCGATTCCATCAATCGTTATTTTGCGTAATAATGGCCTGTTCGATAGGCTAATTCCTGAGTATAATAGTCAACATTATGAGCGCCACCTATACCTTAAAAATTCTGGCTGATTTTGCCTCTGCACATACCTTGCGGGATTACCCCGGGGATTGTCGGCGGATGCATGGTCATAACTGGAAACTTGAAGTCGAAGTCATTGCCAATGCACTAAATCAGCATGGTATGGGCATGGACTTTAAAACCATTAAAACGGCGACTCGTGAATTAGCCAAAACACTGGATCACCGCTATCTGAATGATATACCTCCGTTTGATGAGATTAATCCGACGGCCGAAAATATCGCCCAGTTTTTCTATCAGCGCCTTAGTAATACGCTGAACACCGACACCGCCAAAGTTTCTGGCGTAACGGTTTGGGAAACCGACCGTGCCTGTGTCAAATATAGTGAGGACTAACCCGAATCATGACTGAACAAAACAAGCCCGTGGCAGCCGCAGAAATCGAAGACGTACAGAACATTAAAGACAAACGTCATATCGCGATTGATAAAGTCGGCATTAAAGATATTCGCCATCCGGTTGTGGTCAGTGACCGCACGACCGGCGAACAGCACACTGTGGCCAACTTCAATATGTATGTGAATCTGCCACATCAGTTCAAAGGCACACATATGTCTCGTTTTGTTGAGATCCTCAATCAGCATGAGCGTGAAATCACCGTTAAATCCTTTCACACTATGTTGGGTGAAATGACTGAGCGTTTGGATGCTGAATCTGGCTATATCGAAATGAGCTTTCCTTATTTTGTGAACAAAGAAGCGCCAATTTCAAAAGTCCGCAGCCTGATGGATTATCAAGTGAGCTTCATTGGTGAAATTGTTGGTAAAAAAACCAGCATGACCGTTAAAGTCATCGTGCCAGTGACTAGTTTGTGCCCTTGCTCAAAAAACATCTCGGATTACGGCGCTCATAACCAACGTTCACATGTCACGTTAACAGTTAAAACCGATAGCTTT
>JAMCRH010000219.1 GCA_023380515.1 Gammaproteobacteria bacterium
GGATAGATAATGAACACTCAAGAACAGCCTGCGTCGTATGCAATGAAGCTCGACTTTATTCGTCTCGTGCTAGATTCTGAGGATAAGCGACGGCAGTCTCTGGACAACAAGGCGATAGTCCTGTTAACTTCTAATACGATATTGGTCAGCGCGATTAGTGTATTAGGGGCATTTCAACTTAAAAACAGCCCCGGTTCCAGTTCTTCCTTAGCTGCTCTATTGGGACCGCAGTATATCTGGTTTGTAATTACGCTGTTTTCCGCTGTCATTTCAGTCCTGGCGGTTATTCTGGCAATCATGCCGATACCAGGCTGGTTGCGGCGGCTCATCATGGACTTGAAGCCTGACTGCCAACAGTTTTTCTTTGAAGATATCGCTCATGGCACTAAGAGCGACTATATACATGACATGAGTATGCTCGGTGAGCAGGACATCATATGTCAACTAGCTGCGGATATACATAATGTGGCGAGAATATTGCGCCTACGTTACTACGTTGTGGACCTAGCGATAGTCACCTTCGTTTTGGGGATGATCTCGTTTGCGGTTTTCGTTTCGAATTGGTGACATTCACGGATTGACGCGGAGAGTATCTCTATTGCTATAGGTCGGATGCTCGTGATGAGCGGATTGCTGATGAGTTAGGACACGACGAAAATGTGGAACGGCCAGCGCATGCCGAACGGTTCATATACCCTCCGCCTAACGGTTGTTGGGGTTGATACAGTCAAAGGCAATTTATCGCCACAACAACCCGAGGTTACCGTGACCATCGGCAACCCCAGAGGATGACGAGGACGACACGCTGGACGAACGCATTTGAAATGTTGCGGGCAGCACGGCGACTTGTCATCGCATGCACCGACTCATATTAATGTCTGCGCGGATGGGCCACGCGCATGTAGCCGCGACTTGCACTAGCTAGACGATCATTCTTTTGCGAGTGCGATAGCTCTGAATAGCGGTCAATACGGCTTGGAGCAACCTGGAGTATCGCTCATGCCACAAACCCGGCGTCTATCCATTGAGTTCAACTTTGAGTCCCAGATGGTCGCAGGGCGCATCCACCAGATCCTGTTCCACACCTAAGTACCGTTCGGTGGTCTGCACGGAACTGTGCCCCAAACTCAATTGAATCTGATCGATGGGGGAGCCGCCCCGATGGGCCAGCTTGGCGAACGTCCGGCGCAGGTCATGTGGCGCGGCGGACAGGCTGATCATTCTCGTGTACTTCTGCACCGCTCGCCAGATCGCTTGAGTGGTGGTGCGCTGACCAATAATTTTGTCGCCCTTGTTCATGGATCTGAAGATATGGCCTTCGTTAAGCCCCGCTGCCCTTGACCAAGAATCGATTAATACTTTGGTCCATGGCGGCATGGGTACAGACCGTACTCGATTCCGTTTACCCACAATATCGACAATGACCCAACGGCCATCACGCTGCTGGACATGTTCAAAGGTTAGATGAACTAACTCCTCGCGTCGCAGGCCACAACCGATCAAGACTGCCAGCAGTGCCCGATCACGCAACCCTTTAAGCGTTGTCACACCTGGTGCTGCCATGAGTTGTTCTGCTTGCTGACGAATCAGCCAATTGCCAGACCGTTGCCCGGACTGTCGCACACCCTGCACGTGACGAATGCCATTGGCGACTGCTTCAGGGAGAAATCCGTTATCGGCTGCTTCAGTAGCGAGTTTGCGAACTGCACTCAATCGCTGGTTAATGCTGCTAGCGCCTACACCTTGCTCGTGCAGTTGTGCTGCATAATGCTGGACGGATGCCTTATTGACTACAGGTCCGCCGGATGCCTTAATCCATTGGATAAAGTCAATCAATGCTCGTCGGTATGCGCGCTTTGAATGATTGCTGGTGAGTCCGTCTAGGACCAGGTCTATCAGTTGGCGTTCCTCATTAATAGTAGTCAGAGCGGCGGATGAGGGCATACGGGTGAGGTGTTAATAGCGACTGATAACACTCATTATCATACGCTATTTCCAGGCCAATTGGAACACAATACACTTTTTGTTTAACATAGAGGATATTGGAAGGTTACTTACCCTACGAGACTTGTAGCACTGCATCCGTGGTAATGGTAAAACAGAGTAATGGACAATACTCTTAAGCAGGTCGCTGAACGAGAAATAGCACGCATTGCATCGTTATCGTCAGCAACGATTGGTATGTGTGCAACTCATACGGAGTCGGACGAGCAACTCAGTTTGAATGCGGAGTTGCTATTTCCGATGGCAAGTACATATAAAATTCCAATAGCCATCCAAATACTTCACAGCATTGATGAAGGGCAAATGACCTTTGATCAAATGGTGGAGATCACCCAGCGTGATATTAGCCCTGGTAGTGGCATCATTGCCGAGTATTTAACGGCGCCAGGATTAGTATTGTCCATCCGTAATCTGCTTGAAATCGCTTTACGTGTAAGCGATAACACGGCTAGCGATTGAGTGCAGTTCGCAAACTCGCTACTGAAGCAGCCGATAACGGATTTCTCCCTGAAGCAGTCGCCAATGGCATTCGTCACGTGCAGGGTGTGCGACAGTCCGGGCAACGGTCTGGCAATT
>JAMCRH010000220.1 GCA_023380515.1 Gammaproteobacteria bacterium
GCGGTGAGTCCTGCGCGCCATTGCCGCCGTCTTAGCATTCGTACTTACGTCCGCATTTCTTGGCTTTCTCTGGTTACAGCACACCATGCAAAGTCAATTACAAGCAGCAGGTATTCAAAACCTAACTTGGTCTGTTCGCGAATTCTCGCAAAATAACTTAAGACTTCAAGACGTTGCCTTTGAGTATACACTGCCTGAGCAGTCTGTGGCGGTGAATTTCAGTAGTCGCGAAATCATCATACGATATCAGTGGCAAAGCCGGCCATGGTTGAGCGTACCTCGTGTAGAAGCCGTTACGCTAGTTAATCCACATGTCGTGCTCCCAAACACCCCTGCTGAGTTATTCATGGCGGCTCGCGAACACACGCCGCAGACGACGAATAAAAATGCACTCACCGCGGAGCTCGACAACATTCTTAACGCGAACGAATGGCAATTATGGCTGACAACCCCCGACCGGCCGGCTCCGCTTAACTACGCCGCCATTAAACAACTAGTGACCGAGATTCCGTACCTAGCGACCGACTGGCAGCTTGCGCTCGATCATTTCCAACTGTCATTCCCGTGTACAGCAGTGTATTCCGCGCGCGCATCGAATCGCACACAACAGTTTTGTCATTTTATCCTCAACACGGACATTCATTTCGACGCCGCAGAATCTGCTGACCTTCATCTGCAGCTGCAAGCGCATACCAGTGCAGATCTCAGCTCTGTAGCCCTGGTATCGCAGGCGCCTTGGCTTGAGCTGCAACTCATGACATTGCCCGAGCAGGACTTCTTGATTGCTATCGATTGGCAACAACCACAATTATTTAGCGCGCCTGTCAGCCTTCAACTCACACCGAACGCGATTGACCTGAGCCTATCATGGTCACAAAACTTAGCCAGCTGGACACAGCATCACACACCACTGCATGACGTATTTACCCAGTGGCATTTATCGGCTTTTACAACCAACACGGCGGATAACCCCAACCACCAACCTGGAGAGCTCATTTTTAGGCGATTACAGGATAGTTTCGCTACATTACCGAGCTGGCTCACGACCACAACAACAAACTTAGCGCTCTCCGCGAGTATTCCTTGGCTTCATGCAGACTCTGTGCCGAACCTTTCGGTCTCAGCGTCGATAAGCAGTCAACTCGCTGACGCAAGCCACTCAGATTTGCATTTCAATTGGGTGGCCCATAGCGTAGCCAACAATCTTAGCGATGCGCATGAGCTAATGTCTGAAAAGGCAACCATCAATAGTCAGCTGCAATTCGAACTACAACTGAATGGCGCGGCGACCGACATCAATGCTGCGCTGGACCTCCCCATTAGCGCTGCCGGCCCAGTCAAATTAAACGTTCTCGGGCGCAGTGACTCACTACCCTGGCAATCGGTGTGGCAACAATTCGCGGATCAGATGGGCGGCAGTTTGCAAAGTGGTTTACAAAACGACGCTTTAGAACAACAGGTCAAACTCGACCTGTTGTCCTTGCTCACGGATGCATTCGAAGATGCCAACCTTGCACTCGAGGTTGCCTCAGAGCCCTTACTTCTGAATGCCACACAGCTTGCTCCTACCAGTATAGAAGCACACAGCGCTTTTTCGCTTGCTTTTGCTGACCTTTGGCAACTTCTGCGCGGAGAACGTCAGCCGGTTCCGATTCATTTTACCCAGCCATTGCGAGTAACCGCTGCAACGGAATCGATGCGACTCGACGACGAAACCACAGCGCATGAAGTGACTTCGATTGCCGTCATTGATGAGCTGACATTGAATACCGCTGAGTTATTACAAAGTCAATTTTACGCCCGTATCAACGTCGCGACAGCGAACATTGAGCATCTTGCTTTACTGCCACAAGATTGGCAGTTCAGCTTTAACCTGAGTCACGCTTATGGCCAGCAACAATCAAACCTCAGTGGGCTAGTTACGAATCAGGCTGGTCTTGCCTTGCAACTTGATTCAAACCTCGACCTTCATGAAATCACTGAGCCGACAGCTGCAACAATCCTGTCTGTCGACTGGCTCCTCGAAGACATCTTTTTAATTGCGGGGAACCCGTTAAGTCGCACCGTTCGCGATTGGCCAGAGCTATTAACGCTTGAGCGTGGCCGTATTCAAGCCAACGGCCAACTGCAGCTCCCACTTGGTGCCGACCATGGCTCCAATCAGGGTTTCCACCCCAACGCTGACAACGAATATAACTTTCGTGTTAATGGCAGTGTGCAACTTAGCGATTTAGTCGGTATCTATGATACTGCTGCTTTTCGTGGTTTAAACACAGCACTTCAATTCAGTATCAGCAGCAATGAACTTATGGTGAGTACCGAGCAGCTACGGCTTTTGTCACTTCAGCAGGGGTTTAATATTGGTCCACTCGAAGCGAAGTTTGACTACTATGCAACGCTCGACGCCCTTACTGAGGGCCGGATTATCCTCCACGACAATCAAATTCATCTCTTCGATGGCCTCGTGCGCCTGTCGAATCAAACCTATGATTTACAAGATTCAAGCCTGATACTACCCGTTGAACTGCATGCACTCAATTTGACGACATTGCTGACACAATATCCTGTAACCGATTTCAACGGCAGTGGGTTATTATCAGGTGTCGTACCAGTGCGCTTAACCGAACGAGGCTTTTCGGTGGCTAATGGCGCCATTACGGCATTACCGCCCGGCGGTGCCTTACGCTATCACAGCGAACAATTTGCCGGTTTTGCGGCAACAAATCGGTCAATGCAAACTTTACTAGGTATCTTAGAAGATTTTCATTATGATTTACTTTCTGGCACAGTGAGTTACGACGAAGATGGCACTCTGGAACTACATCTGAGTTTACATGGTCAAAACCCAAGTGTTGAGAGTGGTCGTCCGGTTCACTTGAATGTCGTACTCCAAGAGAACTTGCCGGCGCTAATTGCAAGTATGCAGTTGACTAATCAGGTGAATAAAGTCATTGAAGAACGTTTGCAACGACGACTATTACGACAAAACTAAAGTGAAGCTACACAAGGAGCCACGTATGCGACATAAACTCAACGCTCTACTCAGCGCAAGCGCGCTGTTGGCGGGCACACTCATGCTCGCTGCATGCACACCAACAGTGCAAGTTGCAGCACCTCAAGAGCCAATTACGATTAATCTTAATGTGAAAATTGAGCATGAGATCTACATTCGAGTGGCGCGTGAACTTGATGAGCTATTCAGCGAATCAAGCGGTTTATTTTAAGGAGATTAGCAATGTCACTAAATACAGTGTTACGCACCGCGCTATTGATTGTTGCCCTACTCGGCATCGGATTCACAACCAGTGCCGTGCTCAGTCAACCAGCCTACGCACAGTCAAATAATATGACCTTGCAACAAGCTATGACGGCGTTACCCGATGCAAAACGCGACGGCCTCGTTGGCGAAACCGAAACCGGTTACCTCGGCGTTGTCGGTGATGAAAATAATGCTCGCGCTGAACAAATTGTGCGTCTCATTAACTCGGCTCGCCGTGCAGAATATACCCTGATTGCACAGCGAAATAATATTGCAGTCGCGGAGGTTGAAGTTCTTGCAGGTCAGCGTGCGATTGACCGCACACCGCCGGGACAATATGTCCACGTCAATGGACGCTGGTTGCGCAAACCTTAAGTTCAAGCTCAATTTGAAGCAGCTTCGAAGCTAAAAAAAGGGACGCGATGCGTCCCTTTTTAATTATTTCTTGGTCGACTCGGGCGTGTTCGCTACTGCTGGGGAAAAATTAAAATTAACAAACACGTCGGTTAGAATCGACTGCTCTATAAAGCTGCGTTGTCCCGCTTTCACTGGAATCCGCACAACAAGGTGAATTTCACCGGCTGTCGCAACTTGTAGAGTCACCCGAGGGTCAACCGATGGCGATTCAAGACCACGTTGCTCACTTTTCTTTTTCATATACCGGCGCACGTCTTCGAGGTAAGGTGCGCAATATTGATTGGCCGTATCGAGAATGGCTTGCTTGGCTAACTTCCAGTTCTCTTCGCGCTTAAATGGCACAGTAAAGACATGCAAAACCCAATCGTGAGTATAACTCTCGTTAATCACTGCTTCTGACACAAACAGCGCATTCGGAATCACTGTCATGCGCCCTGTGCGTTGGTGCGACAGTTTACCGGGACCTACTTCGAGAATCGTCGTCGTCAGCAGGTTCTGATCGACCACGTCGCCACGAAAGTCTTTAACCTGAATACGGTCGCCAATATTAAACGAGCTTCCAGCCGACTTCACAATTGAACCGGTTAGACAAAGAATTAACTCTTTCGTCGCCACCACGAAGGCGACGGCTATCGCAACAAGCGACAATGCAAAGGTACGCAGCTCACTAGCCCAGATCATCATCAGACCGAGCAACAAAAACAGCAGCAGACCGTTGCGTGACTGGACTAACCAGCGCTGGCGAAGTTCCGACGAATTGACACTCTTGCGAATAAAACGGCCGAGTAAGAATCGCAGAATCGACACGCCCGCTACCAAAACCACGGAGCTAGCGATTAAGCGCATCGTCGCGCGTGAGATCTCAAAGCTCGCGAAAAAGTCCGTCCAAAACTCCATCAAACACCTCACTCAACGCAACTGCGCCAATCACGACTGTGATTGGCGCCTAAATGAACGATGTTACAAACGAACGCCACCGTCAATTTCAATCACGCGACCACTGAAGAAGTCATTCTCGATGATATAACGAGCGGAATGAGCAATCTCTGTAGGTTGGCCCCAACGACGCAGCGGAACCATGGATAATGCCCGCTCAACGGCTTCTGGCTTCATTTGTGCCGTCATTGGCGTTTCAATAAAGCCAGGCGCAATCGCCGCACAACGAATGCCGAAACGGCCAAGCTCACGAGCCCAAGTGACCGTCATCGCGACCACACCCGCTTTGGTTGCTGCGTAATTGGTTTGGCCGATATTGCCGGCACGAGCCACCGAAGAGATATTGATAATGACGCCTTTCTTACCACGCTTGGCCATGACTGCTGACGCTTCACGGCCACACAAGAAGGTTCCGGTCAGGTTGACATCAATCACCGACTGCCACTGCTGTAATGGCATCTTATGCGTAATTTCGCCGTCTTTGCATTTGATCAGCATACCGTCGCGCAAGATACCTGCGTTGTTAACCAGCACATCCAGACCATCAAAATGGGCATCAATAGCGGCAAAAGTCGCTTCAACAGCAGCTTCGTCCGTTACATTAACTGAGTAGGTTTGTACATCTGCGGCACCTAACTTCTGACACGCTGCAGCGGCATCATCGAGCATATCCGCGTTCATATCCAGCAATGCAAGTTTTGCCCCTTGGCTGGCGAAATCTTCTGCCATCGAACGGCCTAAACCTTGCGCGCCGCCGGTGACAACAATTACCGAGTCTTTGATTTGCATAATCAATTATTTCCCTTGCGGTTCAAACGATTGAAAGAGACTAGAGAAGTCTTTACTGCCCCAACCTGCCTCACTGTGCTGACGGAATAGTTCAGCAGCGAGCTGACCCATTGGCGTTGCCGAGCCAGTTGTTTCCGCAGTTTTTGCAGCTAAACCGAGATCTTTCAACATTAAATCGACTAAAAAGCCACCGTTATAGTCATTGCTCGATGGCACGTTCGGCATCACGCCCGGACAGGGATTATACACTTCTAAAGTCCAGTTGCGACCGGAGCTTTGCAGCATGATATCCGACAATACTTTCGGATCGAGGCCATGGGCACGACCTAACTGCAGCGCTTCAGACGTACCTGCCATGAGCACGGCAAGTAACATGTTATTGCAGATTTTGGCTACCTGACCGGCGCCGTGTCCACCCGCTGTGAAAACGTTTTTTCCCATTTTCTCTAGAATTGGCCGCGCTTCATCTATGTCAGCTGAGTCCCCACCACAAATAAAGGTCAAGGTTCCCGCCTTTGCACCACCGACACCGCCCGATACCGGCGCATCAATAAAACGACGGCCGGCTGCGGTAATACCCGCAGCAAGCTCACGGGCAGACTCTGCGGAAATGGTACTGGAGTCAATCACTAACGCACCCGCAGGAATCGCATCTAAAATGCCGTGCTCACCAAAATACAGACCCATTACATGCTTGTCTGCTGGCAACATGGAAATCACGATATCCGCCTGTTTAACCGCATCTGCGGCCGTCGCAGCAACGGTGGCGCCGGCAGTGCGTAATCGCTCTAATGCGTCGGCAGATAAATCAAAAACG
>JAMCRH010000221.1 GCA_023380515.1 Gammaproteobacteria bacterium
AAATACGGTAATAAGCCCCGTGGTCAACAAGACTTGGCTGCCGAAAAACGATCCAAGCAAGGCTGTAATGCTACCCATGGCAAGGAAGGCCATAACAAATGCAGGCAATGATTGCACAACTTGGAGGCGGATAAATTGGCGCAAAAATAAAGCACCAACGCTGTAAGCGAGCACATGAGCAATGGAAAAAAGTAAGCTGTGGTAGAAAAGCTCACTGGCTGGCGGCGTTAAACCGTACATGGCTGTGAGCCAATAATTCAAGATAAACGCTGTTGGCGCTATGGGTAAAATAGCGCGCCAGCCATAAACCAATAATGCAGCAAAAGAGAGTCCTGCAGGCGGGTACCAGATACTGGCATAAGGTGCGTATTCAAGAATTGCCGAAAAACGCCATGACAGCGTCCACGCAATCATCAAGACAATCGCTTTGGGGAGTGTTAAGCGAAAGGCATCACTGTTTGTGTCATGAGTTTTTGTTGTTATCAGACGATCCATTGCTATCACTTCTTCGTCGTTCTATACACTTAACATACGTCATGCACGCGCAAGTGACAACAAAAAACCCTAACCAACCAAAGGGTCGATTAGGGTTTTTAGCGAACATCGATACTGTTTAAAATTCGCTTTGGTCAAACTCATATAAACTGCTCGATCCGGCATCAATCGTTGCCACAAGACTATGCACTCGTGGGAACAACTTGGCGAAATAGAACTTCGCTGTTTTCACCTTACCCGTCGCAAAGGCACCTAAGTCAGGGTTCGCTTCAGCAACTTTCGCCATCCGCAGCCATAAGTAGCCGTAGGCAACGTAGCCCAGCAGATTCAAATAATCGACCGCAACGCTATTGATTAAGTTTTCATCGTCTTGGAAACCAGTCAGGACGTCTTTCGAGACCCGCTCCAGTTCGCTTAACCCCTGAGCAAGTTGCTTAAATTCTGCAGTCCACTGGCCTGGCTCTTGTTCGAGAAACTGCTTAATTTCAGCACCAAGTGGCAGTAGTAGTTTACCACCAGAACCCACAACCTTGCGGCCCAAAAGATCAAGTGCTTGAATGCCGTTCGTTCCTTCATAAATTTGCGCAATCCGGCAATCGCGTACGAGTTGCTCTTGGCCCCATTCGCGCACATAGCCATGACCACCCAAAATTTGCTGGCCGGCAATCGTTGCCTCTAAACCCGTGTCAGTTAAAAAAGCTTTCGCAACTGGCGTAAGCAACTGCACTTGAGCTTCTGCTGCTGCGCGCTCTTCTGCCGTGTTGGCAAATTTTGCGCGATCCAACTGTTGGCCAACATAGCTCGAGAATGCCCGACCACCTTCAACGAAGGCTTTCATGGTTAAAAGCATGCGGCGAATATCACCATGGACCAATAGCGGATCGGCTTCTGCGCTGGTGTCTACAGTTGCTTTAGCACCACGGCCTTGACGGCGATCAAGCGCATAGTCAAGCGCGGTACCATATGAGCGTGCCGCAGCGCCAAGACCTTGAATACCGACACCAAGGCGCTCGTAGTTCATCATGGTAAACATGGCTGCCAAGCCGCGATGAGGCTCTCCAACTAACCAGCCTTTCGCGCCATCGAAATTCATCACACAAGTTGCCGAGGCATGAATACCCATCTTGTGCTCAACTGAGCCAGCAACAGCTGGATTCCGCTCACCGAGCGAACCATCGTCATTGACTAAAAACTTCGGCACTAAAAAGAGAGAAATACCTTTCGTGCCTGCCGGCGCATCAGGAAGCTTTGCCAGTACCAAATGGATAATGTTATCGGTCAGGTCATGTTCACCACCGGTAATAAAAATCTTCGTCCCACTAATTGCATAGCTGCCATCGTCAGCCGGTACCGCTTTCGAGCGAATAATACCGAGGTCAGTGCCTGCATGTGGTTCCGTAAGACACATGGTGCCGGTCCATTCACCTGTCACCATTTTTTCTAGGTATTTGTCTTTCAGCTCTGCACTCGCATGCAGGTCAAGCGCCATAATCGCGCCTGCAGTCAGGCCGGAATACAGTGAGAACGAGATATCCGCTGCACACATCATTTCTTCATACTGCGCTGAAAGGGTTTTTGGCATCCCCATTCCGCCGTATTCAGGATTTGCGGTTACGCCGACCCAGCCGCCTTCGGCGAGCTGCTTAAATTGTTCTTTATAACCTTTTGGTGTGGTGACCGCGCCGTCAGCGAAATGAATGCCTTCTTCATCTGCGGCGCGCGCATTTGGCGCAATCAGAGTTGAAGTTAATTTCGCTGCTTCGTCTAGAATCGCCCGCGCAGTATCTGGATCAATAACGTCACGCAGTTGGTCCATATTGGCCCAGTCATCCGCAACGTTTAGAACGTCAAACAGAACAAAGTTCATGTCTTGCAACGCTACTTTATATTCACTCATTTTCTACTCCCATCACCTTCTGGATGCGGCTATGTTAATTTTCAAACAGCCGTTTAACTTTCTACGCATCATCGCAAAGGTTGGATGAGTTCGCAAGTATTCAATAAGGAATATCCTCGAGTGCTTCGAGTTGAAAGAGGAAATCATCAAACCCTAAAATCACATGAGAAGGTTCGATGGCCACAATGCGCAAGTCTCGATAGCGCTCGCCTTCTCGGAGCATGCGACCGTCAAAGCGCACCCATCGATCTTGATTACGGCCACTGTACATATGTGACTCATAACTGAGGGACGGCAAACGTTGACGTTGTTGAGCGGTCAAATCCTGAAATGTCGCCAATGGTCCAGATTGAGTTGGCTCTGGTGCAGGTGGGGGTGGATTCAGTAAATCGTCAAAACCGACTTCAGCAACAGCGCTATCGAATAATGTACGAATTCGATCCGAGACGTATTCCTCTTCCTCAGCAACACCTTGTGCTGAGACACGCTCTCCGACTTCGGTCGACGGCTCAACCCGCGCAATCGTTAATTCTGGCACCATCAAACCTGAAAAAGAGCCCACTCGGAGTTGACGTGGTGATGCGGAACTACTCATCAGGGCCTGGGTGCTCCCAACAGCGCTGGCACTCAAGCGTGGTCCATAACTCAATGCGCCACTGCTCAAATAGGCTAATTCTGCGGGTGTAAAATAGTCCTCATCCACGCGACTGGTATTGTGCACCGTGACTAAATGGCGACGGAGCCAATTTATTTGCGCAGCATAGGGCGCGCCCTGCATCGAGTATGGTGCACGAGCACCTAGGCCGGAGCGGATCCAATCACTGTTATCAGCCGGTGGCAATTGCCAAATCATTAACGCTGAAGTTGGAAACTTCGCGCGCAAGGCCGACTCTTCGCTCGTTAGCAGTCCATCCGCGCTTAATAAGGTCCAAGTCCGAACACCTTGGTCATTACGTTGATAGTCGAGCAACAGCACATAACTCGAGGGCTGCTCCGCTTCTTCATGCGGAATTTCAGCAACCACCGGCAAATCAAATGTGATCACTTGGTCCAAGGTTAACTCTGCCTGTAAACAGCCTAAACGCACATCCTGCAAACTAAGACATGGTTCACTGTCATCCACAAATGACTGCACTTGCCACAATTCCGCTAAACCCATCAACGCCTGAGGCAGCGCAAGGCCAACGAGCGGCGTCCGCTCAATTACAGTTGATTCGGACGAGCGACGCTCCTGAGACTGCTGCGCTGATGCTTCGTTCACAGTCACGCCACCTGCCGCATTGTTTTCGTTGCTTTGCAGAAACCACCACCCTGCTGCAAACACGACCACCACAGCTGCCGCACTTGTGACTCTTACAAGCCAAGGTTGGTGTTGGCGATGCTGGCGTGACGGGGTTTGTAAGCTGAGCGATTGAATCGCTTCGCGCACTAACGCCTTCGTTACGACTTTAGTTTCTGCGCGTGCGGCAAGTTGTAACGCCCGATCACAGACTAAGTTGATCAAACGCGGTGTACCTTGGCTAAACTGATAAATGGCCTTGATACTTGCGGTCGGAAAAATGGAGTCGATCGCCACGCCCGGTTGCGCGACCCGAGTCAACCGATGTTGAATGTATTCCTGCATTTCAGAGAGCGTGAGTGGCAACAAATGATAGCGAGCAACAATTCGTTGCGCGACTTGTCGCAGCTCTCGACGTTGCAATAGCTCCTGCAGTTCGGGTTGGCCAATCAAGGCGATACTGAGAAGCTTGCGCGCATTGGTTTCTAGATTCGTCAGTAATCGTAATTGTTCTAAGACGGATGGTAGCAGATGTTGTGCTTCATCAATGAGAATAACCGGGTGACGACCTTCGGCACTGCTAGTAAGGAGAAATTTACTAAGATGGTCAGTGAGGCGTTTTAACGAGGCCTTTTCATGTCGGCCAGGAATACCGAACTGGTCGCAAATGGTTGCTAGCATCTCACGTTCACTAAGCATGGGGTTGACCACAAACGCCACCACCAACTTATCGCCGAGTTCCTCCATCACTGCCCGTGACAGCGTCGTTTTACCAGTGCCCACTTCACCAGTTAAAAGCAGAAATCCACCACTGCCGCTTAAGCCATTTCGTAAATGGTCGAGCCCTTCTCGATGCCTCGGCCCAAGAAATAAAAACTCGGGATCTGGGGCAATTGAGAACGGTACTTGCTCAAAACCAAAATAATCATGATACATGGGCACAGAATACCTAAGGTTATGATACTGTTATTCTTGTTGTTGCACGCTTTTTTGCACGCGTCACTGCAAGTTAGCAGGGCAGACTAATTCACGCAACGAATCTCTATTCACCGAACTGCTTAGTCAAACCTGAGGCCAGTTCGTTTTAAGCATCGGAGTGTTTAAGTATAGATGAAAGTGTATCGGGTTGGCGGCGCAGTGCGCGATGAATTACTTGGGTTAACTGCCCATGAGCATGACTATGTTGTCGTTGGGGCGACCCCCGAAGAAATGCTGCAACTTGGTTTTCAGCAAGTCGGGAAAGACTTCCCTGTTTTCTTGCATCCGCGCAGCAAAGAAGAATATGCCCTAGCGCGAACCGAGCGTAAATCAGGCCGTGGCTACACTGGATTTGACTGCTATGCCGCACCCGATGTTACGTTGGAAGAAGACTTGCAGCGCCGAGATCTGACCATCAATGCAATTGCCATGAGCGAAGATGGTGAGTTGATCGATCCTTACGGAGGCTGTCGCGACTTGAATGCACGTGTTCTGCGTCATGTTTCATCAGCGTTTACCGAAGACCCCTTGCGTGTATTACGTCTGGCACGCTTTGCCGCTCGCTTCGCGCATTTTGGCTTTACTATCGCCCCTGAAACAGGGACTTTGATGCGGCAAATTGTCGACTCTGGCGAACTGGCGACACTGACACCCGAGCGTGTTTGGATGGAAACTCGCAAAGCTTTAGCGACACCAAACCCGGTGCGTTACTTTCAGGTTTTACAAGAGTTTGGCGCCCTCGAAGAGTTAATTAAGAGCCCGGTAGACGCCTCTCCGCTCTTACCCTTTCGTGCGCTTCAAACAGCAACAGCCGAATCCATGCCCGCCGATCATGATGATTATGAAGATGAGTTAGTCAGGCGCTACAGTTTGGCCTACTTTGATTTACAACATGAATTGACGTTACACCACTGCGTCCATGAGCGCTGGCGCGTCCCTAATCAGTGCCAACGCATCGCCGACGCAACCGTTCATGTGTGTCGCCAATTTCATGACAGTCAAGCGCATCTCTCGGCGGCAGAGCTTTTGCAAACTCTCAACGCCCTCGACAGCTTCCGGCGTCCTGCATTGTGGCAACAAACGTTGCACTGTGTGCAAACAGTGTTCGACGCATATCCTGAATTCCAAACACTGCGCCAGCGGCCAGACTTTGCTGTTTTAACGACTGCATACGAACAGTTACAAGCAATTAATGCAACCGACGTCATGGCCGATGGTTTTGTTCACCAAGAAATTAGTGCAGAAATTAAGCGACGACGTCTGCAGTACCTTGAGCAAGTACTTGCGACCAAGTAAGTGGTAATTGCTGCATGAGTGTGCTGGCCATACCGTCGCCATGTTGAGCCTGTTGTTGCAACATGTCACGCCAGAGCGCTTGATAGCTCTGTTGCGTTTGCGGATGCAGGGCAAATGGGACAAGGTCAGCTAACGGCTTAAGTACATAGGCACGAGTTAGAATGTCGCTGCGCGGCAAAGCTGGCTCATTTGCCGTCGCATCTTGAATACAGTCGCCATATAAAAGAACATCAATGTCGAGCGTGCGTGAACTATACTTCTCTGCGCTTTCCGGGCGACCATGAGCAAGTTCAATTTGGCGACAGATCTGCTGCACATCCGCTAAACTCAGCTCAGTTCGCACTTCCGCTACCAAGTTGTAAAACGCTGGTCCGCTAAATCCGTACGCTTCACTTTCATAAATCGGAGATAACGACAGCTCGGCAAAGGCTTCAGCAAGTGAGTGAACCCCAGCCTGAATATGCTTGAGGCGTTCTAGGTTACTGCCAATTCCCAAAAACACGCGAGTGAATGTCGGTTGTGCAGCCTCTGCAATACTCATGCTAGACGTTTCCGCTCAATCTCTACGGCAACCGTTCTAGCACTCTTAATCGCGGTTGGTTTTGCCACCCGTAAACGCACCGCGGTGACGGAAAATGATTGTAATACAAGGTCAGCAAGCGCTTCTGCCACTTCCTCAATTAAGCCCCAAGGCCGCGCCGCAATAGCAGCTTCGAGCGCCTCGCACACAGCAGCATAATCAAGTGCATCGGTAATGTTGCCGGATTGAGCTGCCGGCCGATTATTCCAAGCCATTTCCACATCAATAACCAATGGTTGCTGAATGGTTTGTTCCCAATCGTAAATACCAATAACGGCGGGGACTTCAAGTGCTTCAATGAGCACACAATCAGCCACTTGCAGTCCGGCTATGTCTTTCACGCATTCACCTATGATTTGATTTCATTTACAAATTTAAACAATTGATACGGCCGTGTCGGCGCTGGTCGGATAGCATTTAACGAAAAAACAACGTATGCTCGCCCTAACAGTTTAACCTAACAGGAAGTCGCAAAAAAGCCGATGTCTGCTCTGGCCATCTTTATGATCGTGTTTGCCTATTTACTAGGCTCAATTAGCAGCGCGATCCTCATCTGCAAAGCGTTTCGCTTAGACGACCCGCGCCTACGTGGCTCTGGTAACCCCGGTGCGACTAACGTTTATCGCTTAGGTGGCCCAATTCCGGCAGGCCTGACGCTACTCGGTGATGTTCTCAAAGGCATGATTCCTGTTTGGGCTGCCTACTTCTTAGGCCTTACCCCGATAGAGCTAGGTCTCGTTGCCATTGCTGTCTGCCTTGGCCACATTTATCCGCTGTATTTTAAGTTTCAAGGCGGTAAAGCCGTTGCAACGGCCTTGGGTGCCATGTTTCCGGTTGCCTCGGAAATGGCTGTACTGCTCATTATGACTTGGATTTTGGTCTTTTGGGTTAGCCGTGTGTCGTCGCTCGCAGCTCTTATCACAGTAGCTTTAGCACCGCTGTATGCGTTTTTGATTAAACCGCAATACACCATTCCTGCCTTTATGCTCGCCGCCCTAATTATTTGGCGTCATCGCACGAATATCATCCGCTTGTGGAATGGCACCGAAGTTGCTTTTCGTCCGGGCAAACGCAAAAACAATAAAAACAAGTAACTTAAGAATCTGGTGAATTCAGTGGTGGCAATTCTGTCAGTGGCCAGCGCGGTCGCACTTTGACTGCAGCTTCCGCATGTTGCCCTGCAGCAAGTCGCTGAGCGCCAGCAAAAGCGATCATGGCGCCGTTATCAGTACAAAACTCCGCACGTGGATAAAATACTTCACCACCAAGCTTACTCATGGTCTCTGCCAATGCCGCGCGTAAGCGCTTATTCGCACTTACACCACCAGCCATGACCAACCGATTCAAGCCTGTCTGTTCCAGCGCACGACGGCATTTAATCAAGAGCGTATCCACTACCGCGTCTTCAAAC
>JAMCRH010000222.1:0-386 GCA_023380515.1 Gammaproteobacteria bacterium
CCATTGTGATTGTGCCATGCCGCCTACAAGTATAGTTGTAATCCATACTATTAACCTCAAATTGGGGATTTAAGCCGTTTAATTAATTGTTTAGCCCTTTCCTCGTTTGATAGGCTGTCTTCAATAATAGCGTTTGTTAATACGTAAATCTTCAAGTCGTTTAAAACTGCAAGTTTGCGCAGTTCCCTATGCAAATTCGGTTGAATTTCAACTACAACGCGCCGGCTCATGGGTTTGCCTCAGTGTTTGGCTGTTTTGGTGCGGCTTAAGCGGTCAGTTCGGCTGCGGAGGGCATAAACGTAGTCGGCTAGCAGGGGCTTTTCGCGTCCCAACTCAATTGCCACGGTAAGCGTTTGGGTTTTGCCGTCCACGTTGTACTGGGCGCT
>JAMCRH010000222.1:396-5310 GCA_023380515.1 Gammaproteobacteria bacterium
TGAATTCTGAAGTCGGCGTTTATGCCTTCGTTTGGTAGGGTGACGTGTATTTTGTCTCCTGTTCTTATGGGCGTGGTGCCGTAGTCGATGACGGTGCTTTGAACTGTTAATTTTTCAGCGGGGTCTTTCAGGTTGGATAGTATGGCTTTGGCGTGGGATTCGCATTCCAAATCGCTAGATAGTTCCTCGTTAACTTCGACGAGTTCTCTTAGTCCGATGTTGTTTTGGCTGGTTTGGTCGTTTTGTGTGCTGCTGTATTGATTTCCGCCGAAGAATAAGCTGTCCACCCAAAAGTTTCCAGTGGCAACGTTGTCAAACCAGCAGGTAATTTGCACCCTGTTGATTTGGTGCCAGTTGAGCTGGGTGGGGGTTTGCCATGAATCTGCGTTTTTGGTTCCGACTGGGATTTGGGTTTGGAACCATTTTTCTGTGCCCAAGGTGATTTCGTGTGTGGCGGTGTTGTTGTCGGTGTCGTAGAGGGTTATGGTGGTGTTGCCATTAAAGGTGGCGTCTTGGCTGAGCCACAGGTTCAATGTGGGGTAGAGGTCGGTGTCTACTTCTTTGCCGCTGTCAAGTGTTAGTTGGCAGGCGGCGTAGTAGAGGTTTTGAGCGGAGGTTTTTATGCTGCTTGAGCCCTTAACTTTGACTGTGCTGTCCAGGCTGATGGTGCCTGAAGTAGCAATCCAGTCGCCATCGCTGGGCGTTAAGCTTTCGGTCCACAGGTCCTTGTCGGCTGGAACACTTTTGTCGGTTGCTCCATAAACTGATATTCTGTTTCGGATTCTGAGGATGTCTTTGGAATATTCGCTGCTCTCGATTCGCTCGCTAAGACTTACTTGGCTGGTTTTGGTGTTTTTGGGGAAAAACTCGAACTTGCCGTCTGGGGCAATTCGGAAATCGTAGCCGATGACGCCTGATTTGTCGGCGCTGCTAGCTATTTCCTGCAAGATATCCATCACTGGAGTATTGCTGTATTCTAGGCGGGTGTAGGTGGTATCGGTTGATTCAACCAACTCGACGCCGCCACGAACATGGCTAAGCCCAACATAGTAATCAATGAGGTCTTTGACTATCTCTTCGCCCTTCTTGTTCTCGTAAGTTTTAGTAACAACACGGCGGAAGAGGCGTTCGCCCCAGCATCGCCCACTCACAGTCAAATAACTCTCCAACGGCGACGATTGATACTTGACGCTTTCAACTCTGCACGTTAAAAGCAGGGGACAATTGGAGCCTCTGCCGACACTTATGCTCCCATCCAAACCAACCGCGATTGGGTATGCTCCGTTGGGGCTGTATTTGCCGTTCCAATTCTGCAGCACCACCTCAAAACTGCTGACTTCTTTGGTACAGCCAAAATACACATTCAAACTGATTACGTCGCCCTGTGGTGGAGTAATTGTGCCAAACACTATGGCTACTGAAGGGGTGCCAACGCTCACGTTACTCTACTCCACGGCGGTATAGCTCATCTTCGCCAGCACGGGTGATGCTTCGGCTTCGCGTTGATGTTTCAGCGGTGGATGCGTTGAAGCTTTGAACGCTCGCGGTCGCCGAGTTCATGCTGTTAGCAAAGCCGTACATGGCAGCGGCAGCAGCAACAATCACGGCGATTCCTACACCTGTTAAGGCAAGGAATGTTGCGAAGCTGATGTTGAGGCTGTTCTGGACTACAGTGGCAAACGCTGTTGCAGCCGCATAAACCTTCTGAGCCACAGCAACGCCAGCGCTTGTACGCATAAACATGCCCATCACAGAAACCACCATCATGCCGCTCGTGAAAACACGCGTTTGCGAATCATTGAGCAAGCCGAATTGGTTGGCGATGTATCCGATGGCTGTTCCAGCAGCGCCGATGCCAGCGATTGCAGCACCCAAACTCCTAACTCTGGTAGCTAAGCTTTCTGCGTCGGTTTGGATTCTGTTGAATTCGGCACTAGCATGGTTCACGGCGCGGATGGTGACGGCTATTTCACGGAAACTCACAGTTGCGCCTCCCCTTTAGCTGAATCCAACGCTTCGAGCAATACCCGTTCAAGGCTTGGTAAGTAAGCTTCTACTGCAGGAGTCAAGTAGGGTTTTGCCCTTGCGTAACGTGTGCCAAACTCCACGGCGGCAGCATAAGCAGCTTCGGCGCCGACTTCTATCTGCCACCCCTGACTTTTAGCAAAAATAGTGCTCTGCAAATAACCCGTTCGAACAGGAACCAAACGTTCAGCATCAGCCTTAACGCTCTCAGCCCATCCATTCAACTGTTCCTGCACGCGATTCTGCATCGCCGCATCAAAACGGCTCAACGCCCTCCCAAATTCCTCTGCACCCGACAAATCAACATTAATGGAAACGCTCATGTTTTTTTGCCTCTTTTTCAGCTTTTTGTTTTTCTTCCTCGGTTTGGCGGTCTATTTCGTTGAGGATGACGGTGTACTGGTGGATGGTTCGGGCGGGTTGCTTGGCGAGTTGGGTTGGGGTCCAGCCGAATTCTTTGCACAATCTGAAGTCGGTGATGGCTGGGTGGGGTTTTTGGCGGCGGATGGCTCGGATAAAAAAGCCGTTTCCTCCCTCGTCAGGGCGCATAAACCGTTTACTACTTGGGAAAACAGTTCGCCGAGGGGGATTGGGATGCCGTTTTCTTCACCTAACAGCTTTTCAAGAGAGAGCGGATTGGTCTGCGGCTGCTCTTTTAGCGCTGCCCAAATTGTTTCGGCTTGGATAGCTATAAAGTCGCTGTTTTGCACTTGCCCCGAGATGGGGTGGTATTTGGTGTGTTTTTGGATTATGCGGCTGCGTTTTGCCCAGGTGATTTCTTGGAAGACGTATCTGCCAGCGTATTCGGCGCCGTATTCGTTGCCTATGTTTGTGGTTTGTTTGCGCATGTCTGTCACCTTAGCTGATGGTTACTGTTTTGGCAACAAATGTTGCTTTGAGGCTGACGAGCTCTTCTATTCGTGTTGGTGAGGCTGCGTTTTCCCATTTGCAGTCGCTGAAGATGGCTTTGTTAGTTGCGCCTAAGCCGAATTCCAAGTCGAATTCTGAATCGTTTATGATGTCGTCGAATTCTTCTTTGCTTTCAAACTCAAAAACCACTTCGCCCGTTAATTCTCGGTGACGGTTGGGCAGGTACTTGAGCAGGTTGCCGTTTGTGCTGCGGATGACGGGGACTTGTTTGAGGTTGTTGTCTATGGTGAATTTCCAGTCGGTCACGCGCTCCAGCGTTGTGGTGTCTTTTTTGATGTAGCTCTCGTAGAATGGCACCGCTCCTGAATAGTCGTTGTAGGTGGCGTCTGTGAGTTTGGCGGTTCCAACGGCCAAATCCTGACTTAGAATTTCAACGTTCGCTTTCACAACATCTTCGATGCTGCATTCAACCGTTGCCGTCTGGAACTTGCAGCCCGTATAGAGCAGCGAGATTATGTCGGATGCAGATGCGAAGGCTCCTTTGTAATAGAGCACTTGGATGCTAAGCGACTTGGCTAATTCCACCTTGGCGTTCTGAAGAAAATTGATGGGTGCATCGCTCGGCAGCGGAAACGCAATTTTCAAACTCGGCGCTCGCAGCCCTTTTTTGATGGCTTGCAGGTCAACGGAGCCGACTCCCCGCAGCTTTATGTTGTTGGGGTTGATTTGGGGCTCTATGTTTTCCGCTGGGAGACCCAGCATCTGGGGGTTTGACGGGGTTTGACCGTAGGTTGATTCTTCGATGTAGTAGATTTTGCTTTCATGGGAACCATATGTTTGAACCATTTTTTTTACACTCCAATGTTCTCGATGAACCATGATTTTAGGACCAGTTCGGTGCGGTAGATGAAGGGTTTAACGTCGACGCGGTCGAGGTTGCGGTAGCTTGCCAGGTCGCAGTAGGTGATTCCATTTACCGTGCCCATGCATGAGACGTAGTCGCACTGCAGCACTGCGGGCGTTGTGCCGTCGCTGGGGCTGGAAGTTCGGGCAAGGAACCACACGTACCCTTCATCGTCAATGTAATCTGGCAAGTTGGCAAGCAACGTCAACGTTAACGCCTCGTCACCCGTACCAGCTTGGTTACACTGAGTGTTTTGCCATGCGCCTGCATTGTGGTTCCAGACTTTGACGGTGACGCCGTTGCCGCCGGGTGCTGTGCCGTAGCCCTCAAAACCCAAAACCACCTGCTTAACTGCGTTTTCTCGGCTTTCGAGTTCGAATCGGAACAGCAAAACCGCATACTTGCCGCTCTCGCCACAGCTTACTTGGCAGCGGTTGTCTTCGCTGTACCATAACTTCTGGTAATCAACAGCAGACAATTCAGCCCAGTCAGCATTGGGTACCTCTTCAGTGTCGCCGCTAAACGCCCTGTAGCTCTGACCATTTGGACCTGCGCCAACAAAATCGTACACTGTCTCGTTTGGTTTGCTGCGGTTCTGCCGAATTATGCGGTTAACTTCTTCTACAATTTTCCCGCGCATGCCTTTGCTGCTTTCGCTGGCGTTTGGCATGTCTGTTGTCCAAACATTAACTCTAATAGCCGACAATCTGCGTCGGATTTTACCCGTTAACTCGATTTTTTGGTCAGCGCATTCAGCTAAGCCAACCGTCACTTGCCCATCCCCGCCCTTGAGGGCGTCGTAGTTCTGCCATTCTCCCGACACATTCACCGACGCTAAACCTCCGTTGTCTTTGATTACGCGCATTTTGGTTTTGAGCAGGCGTGCAACTGAGATTGCGGGGTCTTCTGTTTGGCTCATTAATTCAGCAGCCTCCGAAGGGTGGCTTTGCGGAAAGCAACCTCGTCTTTGAAGGTGAAGTCTTGAATGCTGGTGACCTCGTAGTCTATGCCATTTCGGGTTACCTTGTCATGGCGGCGTACAGGGGCAAAAACGTGCAGCACTAAGTAATCGTTTACTATGTATCCTGGCTCAAGCAGGATTTCCTCAGCTTTCC
>JAMCRH010000223.1 GCA_023380515.1 Gammaproteobacteria bacterium
ACCTAACAAAACCGCGCCACTCTTTGGAGAGGATTGAAGAGAAATGGAAGTAACAGTTTTTGTTCAGGCTGAAATCTACCCAACAGAGAGCGAAGACAACGTTAAAGCAGCAGTCAACAACGTTTTAGAAAATGCAACAATAACCATCAAGCCTTCCGTTAAAGGCAGCACTTTAACTGCAACGGCAAAGGGTCAGGATTCACTCATAAAACTCCGCAACATGATGCATAACGACCGAATCCGCGACGCCGCAAGACGACTGCTATTCAAATCAATCCGCGGCAACATGATATCTTTTTGCTTAAACAAGCAGGTAGCGTTTGCAGGGCACGTTTCTTTCTCTGAGGAAACCGCTGAGTCACCGCTGGGCCCCATAAAAGTCAGCATTGAAGCAGAACATCCCCAGCAGCTGGTCGAGTGGCTGGCAGAAAAAACGTAGGCAGAAGGACAACGCTTGGCTGAAAGGGCTCTGGTGACTAAGAGTGGCGCGGTTTTGTTAGGTGACAGTGTCGCCTGCGATGCCCACGACGCCTCAAGACCCCTCCGAGTTGTGACGCATGCACATGCCGATCACCTGTACGGTTTACGTAGCAGTTTGAAGCGTTGCGAGAAGGTTTTGATGACTAAAGCCACCAGAGACCTCACTGAAACCCTCAACGAATCGCTCAAGCTCAAAGATGCCGAAGCCGTAAAAACCCTGGAGTACGGCAAAGTTCTGAAGTACGGCGACGAAAAAATCAGCCTCTTAAAAGCTGACCATATTCTGGGTGCATGCCAGGTTTTGGTTGAGGATGCAGGCGGCATTCGGATTGCTTGGACGGGCGATTTTAGGTTTGAAGGCACCCCCGTTGTCGACTGCGACGTTCTGGTTGTTGAAGCCACATACGGGAGCCCATCGTGCAGGCGCAACTTCGACGTTGACGTACGCGAGCTTCTGGTTTCCATGATTGAGAAGCGCCTGCGGGGCGGAGCCGTTTACGTGTTTGGGTACCATGGCAAACTCCAAGAAATCATGCAGATACTACGCGACGCCGACGTTGCGGTGCCGTTTGTTATGCCTGAACGGGTCTACGAAGTCACTAAGGTCTGCGAGAAGCATGGGATGCGGCTGGGCTGCCTCTCGCTTTCCACCGACAAGGAAGGGCATGAGCTTTTAGACGGCAACTTGCCCTGTGTAGCGTTTTACCACATGAACTCGCGGCAGCATGTGGGTTTGCGGAATGCCCGGATTTGTGTGAGCGGCTGGGAGTTCCATTCGCCATGCAAGCAAATCGGCGACCGAGAGCATCTGGTTGCGCTAAGTGACCACTCAGATTTTGACGGGTTAATCGAATACGTTAAGCGCTCTAAGGCAAAGCAAGTTATCACCGACAACTACCGAAGCAACGGAGACGCGTTAGCTAAGGAAATCAGCAAGCGCCTGGGCGTTTCCGCGGTTGCTATGCCCCGAAGTTCTGGTCAAACTACCCTGTAAAGACAATGTTTCTGGCTGAGGGTTGGTTAAAGTTTAAAAGCCCAAACCCAAACAGACAGATGCAGCGTGATTGAGAAATGGCTAAATCATCTGTAATTTCAGGTTTCTATAAGCTTCCGCCCAAAGAGCGGCTGGCAATCATTAAAGATTTTGCAAACTTAACCGAAGATGAGGTGCGTCTGTTGGAGAACACTGGGTCTTTGGCTATGGATGTGGCTGACCACATGGTTGAAAACGTCATCGGCGTCTTCCCCGAGCCAATGGGCATCGGCGTTAACTTCCAAATTAACGGCAAAGACTACCTTATCCCCATGGCAACCGAAGAACCCAGCGTGATTGCCGCAGCCAGCTACGCCGCCAAGATGGTTCGCGACGGCGGAGGATTCCACACCAGCAGCACCTCGCCGGTAATGATTGGGCAAATCCAAGTGGTAAAAATCAAAGACGCCCAAGCCGCAAAAAAACAAGTTTTAGACGCAAAAGCGGAGCTTCTCAAGAAAGCAAACGACCAGGACCCGGTGCTTAACTCGTTTGGCGGCGGAGCCAAAGACCTCGACGCCCGAGTCATCGACACCACCATGGGGCAAATGCTCATCGTACACCTGTACGTGGATTGCCGAGACGCGATGGGCGCCAACGCCGTGAACACGATGGCAGAAGCCGTGTCGCCGATGATTGAGCAGCTAACAGGCGGACACGTGTATTTGCGCATAATCTCCAACTTGGCTGTGAAACGCCTCGCCAAAGCCTGGTGCACGGTTCCCAAAGAAGCCGTCGGCGGCGAAGCAGTGGTGGATGGAATCGCTTATGCATCAGCTTTCGCAGCAGCAGACCCATACCGTGCGGCAACACATAACAAGGGCGCCATGAACGGCATAATCGCAGTTGTTTTGGCGACAGGCAACGACCACCGCGCCATCGAAGCAGGCGGACACGCATACGCAGCCTACAATGGACCATACACAACCTTCTCAAAATGGACCAAAAACAAAAACGGCGACTTAGAAGGCACAATCGAGCTGCCCATGGCTGTCGGCTTAATCGGCGGCGCAGTAAAAACCCACCCCATCGCCCGCATCGCCATGAAAATCCTGGGCGTTAAATCAGCCAACGAGTTCGGCGAAGTCTTAGCCGCAGTCGGCTTAGCCCAAAACCTCGGCGCTCTCCGTGCACTTGCCAGCGAGGGCATTCAACGCGGCCACATGTCCCTGCACGCAAGAAACATCGCGGTCACCGCAGGCGCCAAAGACGAGCAGGTTGATTTGGTGGCTGAGCGGATGGTTAAGGAACGCAAAGTCCGCGTGGACCGAGCCAAAGAAATCCTCCAAGAACTCACCAAAAAACAGTAGCTCTCAGAGGAGCTTTCCTCTTTAGGCTTCCGCAAGAGTCCCCAACAAATATTTTTCCTTTAAAATTGTAGTATTCAATTCGTTATTTTCTAATCAGCATTTTATTTTATGAAAATAGTTTAAAAGCCCGCATTACCCAGCGATAGACAGCAAATAATGGTGGACTAATCAAATATGGCAGGCAAAAAATGGACTGCACAGCAAGAAGCAGAACTAAAAAAGCTCGTAGACGCAAACACAAACCTTGAAGAAATCGCCGCCCAGCTCCAAAAAACACCCGGCGCCATCATCGTAAAATGCCAACGTCTAGGCTTGCCGCTGAGAGCTAACGGCTACGTGAAATCCCAAATTTGTCTCCCAAGAGAGCTGCCCAGTGTTGAAGAAGCGCTGAGGATATTGGCGGGCGCCCTGAAAGCCGCCGTCAAGCCTGGACTGGACAGAGTTGAGGTGCAACGGTTGCAAGCCATCGCCACCATATCCAAGACCTACAAGGAATTGCTAACCGACTACATCAACTACCGAGAAATAGAAACAAAACTAAAAGAAATGGCAGAACAAAATGCACAACTACTTAAAGAAAAAAGCCAAAACCCTGCGCCCAAGCCAGATACTGCCCCAATGGCATGAAATCCAGCAGAGCAGCAGCCAGCTCAAGCAGACGGTTGAGCAGAAAACCCGGCAGTTAAGCGATAACCCAGCAGAATTCTTCGAGCAAACCCTGGGTTTTCAGCCCTATAACTACCAAAGAGAGTTTGCGGAGATATTTGAGAAAAACCAGTTCACCGCCGCCCGCTGGTGCAGACAAAGCGGCAAAACCCAAACCATATCCGCACTCCTACTCAAATACGCCGTAAAAAACCCAAACAGCGCAATCGGCATAGTTGGTCCATCCTGGCGCCAAACCAAACACATTATAGCACGCATCGCCGCCCTAAGCCGAAAGCTCCCGCCGGGAATCGCGTTTAAGCCTCAGAAAACCCAATTGCACTTTGCAAACGGAAGCAGCATAGAAGCCTTCCCAAACAACCCAGAAACAATCCGTGGACCCACGCTGCACGTAGTCTACGCTGACGAATTCAACTTCGTAGCAAACGACCAAGAACTCTACGACGCCATCCTCTACACGCTCGGCGCAACAGACGGCAAATTCGTCTGCAGCAGCACCCCATGGCACACCGACAGCGTCTTTTTCAAAATCTTCAACCACAAGGACTTTTGCGACTTCAAAACCAGCCACGTCACCGTTGAAAAAGCCCTAAGCCCCAACGGACCTCTCAAACCCAACATTATCCAGAGAATCAAAACCCAAATGGGCGACGACCCCTCACGCTGGAAAAGAGAGATGGAGGCGGAATGGTTCGAAGACGACAACGTCTGGCTACCCCAAAGCCTAATCGCCTCATGCATAGGTACCCAGCAGAACTGCGGCCAAGAACTTCATGAATTTTTCCCCGACATCCCCAAAAGAGGAGACTTTTTCGCAGGCTTAGACTTAGCCCAAACACGCGACTACACCGCCCTCTCAGTCATTGAGCGCATAGACGACCACCTCTATCTCAGGCACGTCAAAATCTTCTCTCAACCCACAGTTTACGCGACAGTACTGGGCTACATTAAGGCATTGCAAGACCGTTGGAACGGCTTCGAGCGAATCCGAGTGGACTTCACGAGGGAGGGGCCCAGCTTCATCGCCGACATGGAAAACGCTGGCATCAAAAACGCCGAAGGCGTCAACTTCAGTGTGCCCCGAAAAAGCGAAATGGCAAGCCTGCTAAAACAAAGAATGCTAAACAAACAATTCTACTACCCACTGCTAAACTGGGAACGCCCATACCGAGGAGACATCTGCACCGAACTCAACATAGAACGATACGATTTACGCAGAGACGGCAACGTAGGCTTCTCGCATCCGTGGGGCACCCATGACGACGTATTTTGGAGCATCGCATTGGCGGCTTATGCAATAGCCGACATGGGACCAGAACCGTTCCTAGCAGTGGGTAGTAGA
>JAMCRH010000224.1 GCA_023380515.1 Gammaproteobacteria bacterium
CGCTCGAGTCCGAAAGTCATCCAAGAAGCTCAAGAGCGCTTAGATCTTATTTTTGAACGCTTGTCAGTTTGCCCAGACACTCGTCAGCGGCTGAGTGTGCCGCACCGAGTGGTCGAGGCTGCCATTCCGGTACGAATGGACGATGGCTCGTTACAAGTGTTTCGATCCTGGCGTGTGCAATTTGATATGACCCGAGGGCCTGGCAAAGGCGGAATTCGCTTTCATCCCAACGTTAGCCGCGACGAAGTTATTGCTTTAAGCTTTTGGATGGCCATCAAATGTGCGGTTGTTAACTTACCTTACGGTGGTGCCAAAGGTGGTGTGCGCGTTGATCGCAAGAAGTTGTCATTGATGGAGCTTGAGCGCTTATCGCGCGGCTACATTCGAGCAATGGCGGATGTTATTGGCCCAGAAGTTGATATACCAGGTCCTGACATGAACACCGATGAATTAGTCATGGGTTGGATGGCAGACGAGTACGATACCTTGGTTCGGCAACGACGGCCAGCAGTCATAACCGGTAAGCCGGTCGCTCTTGGCGGCTCTCGTGGTCGCACAGCAGCAACTGGTGAAGGTGCGGCGCAAGTGTTAGACCTCTGGACCGAGCAACAAGGTAAGAAACCGCAAGACTTGCGTGTTGCCATTCAAGGTCTTGGCAATGCTGGATACTATTTTGCTTGTGCCGCAGAACGACTCGGCTTTACGGTGGTTGCCATTTCGGACTCGAGCGGTGCGGTTTATTGCGAGCAAGGCCTCGACGTTCCTGCGATTTATGCGCACAAACGGAAAACCCGTGAACTGAAAGGGATAAGTTCTGATGGTAACACGCACGACGTTAAAACACTGAGTAATGATGAGCTTTTAGCGCTCGACATTGACGTGCTGGCACTAGCTGCAATGGAAAATCAGATCACCAAAGACAATGCTAAAGACGTGCGTGCTAAGTGGTTGTTGGAAATTGCCAATGGCCCGGTGGCAGCGGAAGCGGACAGCTTATTACAGGACCAAGGTGTCGTGGTTCTTCCTGATGTACTGGTCAACACCGGTGGCGTTATTGTCAGCTATTATGAATGGTTACAGAATCGCAGTGCCGATTATTGGACAGGCGAACAAGTGCAAGAACGCATGCAAGCCTTGATTCGCAGTCAAGCTGAACTTTGTTTTGATCTGGCTGAAAAAGAGCAACTCGACTTACGCAGCGCTGCCTATATGCAAGGCATCAAACGAATCGCTGAGGCGATGGATGCACGGGGCACCCAAGCCGAGTTTAACGTGGATTAAAGCTTGTCCAGCTCAGCAAGCCAGGTTTGTGCCTGTTGTAAGATGGCGTCCTGTTCCTCGGCAGGGCGCTTGTCCCATTGACGGTACATCAGACTCATGCGTGGGTTTTCAGCAAGGCGTTCACGATGGCTATTCAAGAAGTTCCAATATAGGCTATTAAACGGGCAGCTTTTCCGCCCTGATTTCAGCTTGACGTTATAAAAGCAACGTTGGCAGTAGTTACTCATTTTATGGATATAGTTGCCAGAGCTCGCATAGGGCTTCGTCGCAATCAGGCCGCCGTCGGCGTATTGGCTCATTCCTCGCGTGTTCGGTAACTCGACCCATTCAATTGCATCGGCGTAAATTCCTAAGTACCACGCGTCGACCTCATCTGGATTAATGCCGGCAATAAGCGCGAAATTACCGGTCACCATTAAGCGTTGAATATGATGGGCATAGCTGTAATCCAGTGACTGTTGGATACTCGCTTGCATGCAGTGCATTTTGGTGTCAGCAGTCCAGAAATAATGCGGCAGCGACCGGTGTGCGGCAAAGTAATTTTGATTTTTATAAGTCGGCATCTCGCGCCAATAAATCAAGCGAACGAACTCTCGCCAGCCAATAATTTGGCGTACAAAGCCTTCAATTTGAGCGAGTGAAATCTGTTGCGGGTTACGCTCAAATTCAGCAATTGCGGTGTCGATGACTTCGCGAGGGCTGATCATCTTGGTATTTAAGCTAAATGATAATCGTGAGTGAAATAGCAAGTAGCCACGAGTACTCATGGCGTCTTGATATTGCCCAAATTTAGGCAACGCATGACGCACGAAGTGTTGCAACAGTTCACGAGATTGCCGACGGCTGATGGGCCAATCCAGCGCTTCCGGATCTAGCTTGCCAATCATGTCGACAGCCTGGGTATCGAGCATTTGGCTTATGTGTTCAACGTTGTTACTAAATTTGATCGGTGTCGGCACGGTTTCACTGTCCGGCAGTGCATTGCGATTATCTTGGTCGAAATTCCACTGCTCGCCTAAAGGTTCGGCGCCGGTCATTAAGTAACCTGTTTTACGACGAATCTTCCGATAAAAACTTTCAAGTAATGGTTTCTTATCGGCGGGTAAGTATTCTTCCAACTCCTCAAGTTCAACTAAAAAATGTTCGCTACTGACTTTCCGAACATGCTGAGCAATCGCTAAATCATCGAGCTGAGCGGCAAGGCGGAACTCGTCCGGCTGCTGAAAGCTAAAGGTTGTCAGATTCGGAAGTAATTCCGCGACTTGGTTTAAGTTTTTATCCAGTGCTTGGTGATTGTCAGGGCTGTCGAGACGCAGGTAAAGGATATCGGCCATGGTACCGACAACATCTGCAAATGCTCGCATTGCAGCAAAGAACGCGTTTACTTTCTGTTGGTGATGGCGGACATAGTCGGTCTCTTGTCGCATCTCGAACATCACGAATAAGATATTCTCGGGTTCGTTGAACCACGAATGGCGAATGTTTAACTGATCACCAAGGATGAGGCGAATCTCATGATACTGTTGGCGACTTGTGGTGGGAATTTGTTCGAGACTATTCCATAACGACATACAGCTAGACTTCCTTTAGTCGGGGGCGGTACAGAATTCCATAGGCAGACAGCCCATGCTTGAGTACACTATGCTCATGTTTACGTTATTTCCTCCAATTAGGTTCTCTCGCAATGCGAATTGATCGATTTCTTGCCGAAACGACTGGAATGAGTCGAAAAGAAGCCACGAAAGTGCTCCATCGTGGCGAAGTGACACTAAACGGTGAGGTAGTTAAGAAAGGTGCGGTGCAAGTGCCGACTGATGCAGAAGTGGCTTGGAATGACATGGCACTCGAGCTGCTGGGGCCCACTTACATTTTGTTCCATAAGCCGGTTGGCTGTATTTGCGCGAACGATGACCCGCGTCACCCGACGGTATTTGTCTATTTGGATTTACCGAATCCAGACAAATTTCACACCGTGGGGCGCTTAGATTTAGACACAAGTGGTTTGTTGCTCGTCACGAACGACGGCCAGTGGTCGCATCGCATCACCTCACCGAAGCATGCCTGTCATAAGGTTTATCGTGCGATTTTGGCTGAACCTATCGACAGCAGTGCGATTGCTGCCTTTGCGAATGGGATAAAACTGCACGGTGATCCAGCATTAACGAAGCCTGCGACGCTGGAGATTATTAGCGAAACTGAGGCACGTGTGACCCTATCGGAAGGGCGTTACCACCAAGTTCGGCGCATGTTTGCTGCGGTTGGAAATCGCGTTGAGGCACTGCACCGAGAGCAAGTGGGTGAACTCACTCTCGGAGACCTTGAGCCGGGCGAATATCGCCACTTGTCTGCAGAGGAAGTGGCGCTGTTTTAACTGGCGTTAACTAAACAGCCGACGGTACATATGCTCGGCATAATCGTCGGTCATGCCGGCAATATAATCACATAATACGCGATCGGCGGCGACTTGGCCGTCGGCCGCGAATGCGGATTGCCATCGGGCGCGTGTGTTGCGTGGCAACAAACGCTCCGGCTCAGCATGGAATGCTGAAAACAACTCCAATAACATGGATTGACTGCGATAGCGCAATTGCTGAATAGCAGGATCGTTGATCACATGTTCAAATACGACGGCTTTTAAAGTGTTCAGTAATTGCCGCTCTTCCTCAGGTAACCACGCATTAAAGCGAATTAACGGCTCTTGCGCATCAGGCAAAACTTCTTTAACTGAAACCGCCGTGACAAATATATTCACCATGGCGCCGATGGCATTTTTGCGGAGATGATGCACATTGGAGAACAGTTGTTGGCTTAATTCCTGAACTAATTCACGCAACGTTGGCGACAAACCCGCGACAAATTGGTCCATGTGCTGATGCCATTGCATGGCGTTAAGTGTTCCGGTGACTACTGCATCTTCGAGGTCGTGCACACCATACGCAATATCATCAGCAAGCTCCATGAGTGACGCATCAAACGACTTATAAACAGACCGCTGCCATGGTGACTTGGGTAGTTGCTCAGTCATTTGAAACTGCTGACGATCTTGGTCACTCAAGGGTGCCAGGACCCAATCGAGTAAGTCAGCGTCGGTTTGGTAAATAGCTTTCGCCGGCTTCCATTGCGCTAAGCTTAGCGGACGCGCTTCTGCTGGCGCTTCTAGCTCTGGCATTAACACAGGATATTTTAATAAACCCAGGAGCGTGCGTCGTGTTAAGTCCATGCCGTGTTCGGCATGATATGCTTCGAGACGACCAACAATTCGAAAGGTTTGGCCATTGCCTTCAAAACCGCCAGAACCCAACATTTTGTAGTTCAGTGCAGTTTCGCCACCATGACCGAATGGTGGATGGCCAATATCATGAGCGAGACACAGGGCTTCCATTAAGTTTTCATCAGGCAACAACGCTTTGATTTCGGTGCTACCGCTGTGCGCAAATTGATTAATGAGTGAGGCTCCAATTTGGGCAGCTTCGAGTGAGTGAGTGAGGCGAGTGCGGTAAAAATCATTTTCGCCGACATTCATAATTTGAGTTTTCGACTGCAAGCGCCGGAACGCTGCGGAATGAAGAATCCGAGCTCGATCGCGTTGCCAAGGGTTACGAAGATCGCCCGGACGTGCAGGTGCTGCACCTGAACGGCGTTGTTGCCAAATATCTTGCATTGCTAACTCCCTAGCTCTCACTCTTAATTATGCGGATAGGTTAGCATTAATTTGCGCATAAGGAAGCGATCTTGTGCGGGGCCAAGGTAATCTTTTTTGAGTGCGATTGTTTCGAAGCCTAGCGACTGGTATAGCCGAACAGCTGCACTATTATCTGGTGCCACGGTGAGAATTGCTTCTTCATAACCTTGATACGCAAGTGCTGAAAGTAGTTGTTGCATCAGCTTGCGACCGAGCCCCTGACCACGACCGGCTGGTGCGATGAGTAATGACATAATCCAAGCTTGGTTTTGCTGTTCTGCCGGCGCTGCGAGTGCATACCCAAGCACGTTTGTTGTTCCATCGGATTGGTCTTTAGCAACGAGAAACAGTGAGGGCCACTGCGCTAATGCCTGCCAGAAAAATGTGCTCGGGTAGCCTTCTTCGAGGTAGTCCTGAGCTTCGAGTTGAGTTAGTTGGGGAATATCAGATGCTTGTGCGGGGGACAGTAACATAGCCAGCCTTATTAAAAACCACCGGCGACAGCGCCGATGGTTTTATTCTAGGATTACTGGCGAATGCCTTCAACATGTAAATCGAGGTAAACGGTTTGTGCTGCTGGGCCGAGATTGAGGTCAATGCCAAAATCGCCGACATTAATGGCGAGCTCGCCAGTAAAACCAGCACGGTAGCCACCCCAAGGGTCTTGACCTTCACCATATTTTTGGACTTCGAAAGTGACTTCGCGAGTTTCTCCGAATAACGTCAAGTGTCCAGTGACTGCACCGCGACCGTCGCCGAGGTAGTTATAGCTAGTACTAACAAAACGTGCCTCACTCCAACGCTCG
>JAMCRH010000225.1 GCA_023380515.1 Gammaproteobacteria bacterium
GATGAATCGTCAGCGCGGTCAAAGTTACCCGCTCATTTTGAATATCAAGGGTGGCCCAGGTGGCATGTGGGGGCATCAATTTATGCAGGAAATGCAATTGATGTCGGCGCGTGGTTACGCCGTGGTATTTGTGAATTATCGCGGCAGTTCAGGGTCAGGCCATGATTTTAGCAGCCAGGTTCGCCTTGATTACGGCGGTGCTGATTACCAAGACAACATGCTTGCGGTGGAGTACGTGCTGGAAAACTTTGACTGGATAGACAGCGACCGTTTGTTTATTACCGGTGGCAGCCATGGTGGCTTCTTAACCAACTGGATTACCAGCCAAACAAATATGTTCAGAGCAGCGGTGACCCAGCGCAGTGTCAGTAACTGGATTAGCGAAGCTGGCACCCAAGCGTTCCCGCCTGCTTCCATGCGCGTAGAGTTTGGTGGCACTATTTGGGACAACTTTGATTATTATTGGGGGCGTTCGCCGCTCAAATATGCGGATCAAGTCACCACCCCGACGCTGATCATCCACAGCACTGACGACCACATCACCCCGATTGGTCAGGGTGAAGAATGGTTTTACGCCCTAAAAGCCAATAGCGTCGAAACCGAAATGGCGGTGTTTCGCGGAGAGGGCCACGGCCTGTCACGCAGCGGCCGTCCAATTAATTTAGTTGAGCGTTTAAACCGCATTTTAGATTGGTTCGACCGTTACAACCAATAATGCGGCGGCATCACTGCGTGACGCGGATGAAACCTGCCCTACGCCAACACCGCGGTTGAATCGACCACGGATGTTGAACCCGGGCACAAACCGCATGCCGTTCAAACATCGGTTGTGGTAGGGCAGGCTTCGCCTGCCGCACCGCAAAACCCGAATTCAACATCGGTCCAATGCATGCCGCACCGCAAAACCGAAATTAATACCCCACCAAAACCGCTGTAAAAAGCAATAACACACATAACACGATATAAATTCCGACCAAAGGCAGCACAAATTTCGCCCAAGTAGCCCAGCCTACTTGGGCTGTGGCTAAATACGCTAAAAGGGTTCCAGAAGTAGGCGTGAAAATTGTCGAAATACCATTACCAAATAGAAAAGCGAGCACTGTCACGTTCGGAGTCAAACCGACTAACTGCCCAATTGGTCCAAGAATCGGCATACTCACTGCTGCTTGGCCTGACGTTGAAGGAATCAGTACATCAAGTAGCATCTGCGAAACAAACATGCCCTGCACCGCCAGCATCGGGTTATCTTCACCCACTAAAGCGGTAAGGTTGAAAATCACCGTATCCAGAATCTGTCCATTCTGCAGCGTTACTGCAATTGCAAACGCAACACCAATCAGAATCGCCGCCAGCAAAATTCGCTTCATGCCATCTACAAAGGCGTCGGCGGCGCCACTCGCGCCCAAGCCACTCATAGCAGCAAGGACAATGGCTAAACCAATATAGTAGGCACTTAGTTGTTGATTACGCCAGCCCCAGTTAGTTGAAGCAAACACTAAGAACCCGATACCCAATAGCAAAGTGAGCAATATCAAAGCATGGCGCAAGCTCAGCTTTCCAGTATCGAACTCAATTTTAACTTTAGGGTCAAAACCTTCCCGTTTGATCATAACCATCACAAACAAAATACCTACCAACGTAAATACGCAGAACGCAACGAGACGCATGCTAATACCGCTAAATACAGGTATATCCACCAACGGTTGCGCGACAGTCAGAGCTACTGGGTTAGTTACGGATGCTAAAAATCCGGCTTTCACTGGAATAGTAAGAATCGCCAACCCCATCAGATTGGATAACCCGAGTCGCTGGGCCATAGCGACCATCAACGGAATAATTAAAAGATACTCTGACGCTAAGCCTAAGAAAGTGCTTCCTGCTGCGAACACGACCATGAGCGTTGGCACTAAGACATACACATTACCGCGTAATGCCCCAAGTAAGCGCTCGAGTCCAGCTGTAACAGCACCTGCTTTGGTAACAATACCGAACATGCCGCCAATCAGCAGTACCATGAAGATTAAGTTAGCACCCCGCTCAAGCCCCTGTGGAATGGACAATAGCAATTGAAACAGGCTAACTGGTTGTGCCAGCTCACTATCGTTGTCAACGCGCCATAGGTTGTTTAATGAACGATCTTTATCTAAGGTTTGATAGGAATCTGGCATAACTAATCGCCCATCTCTAACAAGTTCACCAGAGCCAATCAGATACGTTAGTAGCCCAGCAAATAGCAAGATACTTAGTAGGATAATAATTGGGTTACTGCCGCGTTTTTGTAGATCCGGCCCACCTGCTTGCTCTAGCTTTTCTTTCATTCAAACCTCTACAGCCTGTCTTTTATATAAGCAGCTATTTGTTTCGATATGCTGAATAAGTCACGTTGAAATGCAGTGAAATTGTCATTTCGCGTGAAGTCGGCCTCATTCATATATAGCGCGCGGTTTATCTCAATTTGTACACTGTGGCGCTGCGCTGATGGGTCTCCATACGCGTGCACGCAGTAACCGCCTTTGTAGGGATAATTTACAGCAACATGATAGCCGAGGGCGCTGAATGCTTGACGTATATAGTCTGTGAACTCTGCGTCAGCTGTCTTGCCATCTGCATCACCAAGCACTATGTCAGCGCGTGGTTCGCCAGCATCAATATTCATTTGATTACCTTTAGACTTCATTGAATGGCAATCCACGTGCCAAACTGCACCAAAATTGTCATGAAAGGTATCAAGTAGTTCCTTTAAGCATTGATGGTATGGGCGATAGTAATTCGCTAAACGCTTTTCAACCTCCTGAACACTCAGCGGGTCGGCGTACATCGGCTTCCCAGGTAACGCAAATCGACGCAACAGGCCCATTCCTCTTGCCGTATACTCCGTGGGCTTTATTTTTCCTGGCCAGTTTCCTGCAATTAAATCCGTGTCAATGTCAGATTCGGCGCGATTCGGATCAATATACATGCGTGAAAATTTTGCAGCCAACAAACTTGCGCCAACCTCAATTGAGGGAGCCCACAACTCATCAACAAATGCATCCCAGCCAGTTTTAAGTTCGTCGCTGGTGGCCAAGGTTTCTACCGTGGCTGGAAAATTGGCGCTACTATGCGGCGAGTCGAACACTAAGGGCAATAAGCCATTCGTGCCTTGCCATAACTGGTAGCTGTCAGTGTTTTTCATAGGGTGTCCTTAATAATTTATCCTGAACAAATACAACAAACAGCGGAGCTACCAGCATTCCGGTAGCCCGCAGTTCCCCTAATCACTAAAAGTTGTACACGAGTTGCACGTAAGTAAAGCGTCCAACTGGGTTATAGGTATTGATATCAAAATTAATGTTGATATTAACCAAGGACGTTGGCGGTTGCTTGTCAGTAATGTTGTTCATGCCAACACGTGCGGTCAAACCATTACCGAACTCATAGGCAACGGCTGCATTGTGATAAAATACCGAACCAATTGAGCGCTCGTCACCTTGGAAGGTTTCAGTCGTATCACCGATATGACGCCAGCTATAGTTCGCATACCAGTCGTTTTTACGCCACTGCACATTAAAGCTGCTTCGCCATTCAGGGTAAGCAGCCCGAAGAATTGAGCGCCCAGTGCGGTCATCTTCTAGGGTAGAGCCATCGGCCAAGGTTGACGTTTCCTTAAACTCTTCGAGCTTAGCCACGCTTAACATCAAATCCCAGTTGCCGAACTCAGTATCAAAATTGTAGCGGCCAACAGCATCAAAACCTTTTACTGAAGTGCTGTTCAGGTTGACAGGACCATCAACGATATTCGTTATTTCTCCGCTGCTATCGCGGGTAATAACGCCACAGTTACGGCCGGTATTCGCGCAAAGGTTAACCAGATTCTGAGCACCAAAAGTACTAATAGTGTCTTCAATTTGAATATCGTAATAGTCAAAAGTAAGGCTGAAGCCTGCTAAAGCTTGTGGGGTGTACACCAAACCTAGTGAAATGTTCTCTGACGACTCTGGTTGAAGATCAATATTTCCGCCGACAGTCGCTGGCAACTGAGTCTCATTTTGAGTATACCCAGCAGGCACTCCGACGCAGCCAGGAAGACTAGACCCGCCTGAACACGGGTCAGCAACTGGAGCAAAAGTTTCACGCTGGCCTTCGTATAATTCTAAAACCGATGGCGCACGGAAGCCTTCCGCATAAGTACCACGTAACATGACGTCGTCATTAACTCGCCAAGTGAGACCAAATTTTGTGTTAAAGGTACTGCCGAACGTGCTGTAATCAGAAAAACGACCAGCCGCTGTGAGCTCCAGCATATCGACGCCGCGACGACCCGCGATTAACGGAATACTGAACTCTGTGTACGCTTCATATAAATCGTATTCGCCTCGCGTGCCCGTGCGCGCTGCAGAGGAAGTAGGCTGGAATGTATTCACCCGAGACGCAGAGCTGATGTAGTCATCAGGTATATCAATACCCTCTTCTTTTCGGTACTCAATACCTGCCGCCATCATTAAATCACCGGCAGGTAGTTCCGTAACAAAACCACTTACATTGAAGTTCGCATTGGTCTGGCGAGATTCATTGGTATCACGGCCCGTGTAGCGAATATAATCAGCCATTTGTGGTGTTAAATCATTAAACATATTCACTGGTACACAGCCCTGCATCAAATCACTGATGTCGGCAGTAATACCGGAAGCGTCGCATGCACGCATGCCTAGCGCTAACCTGTCTAAGTTAACCTGATTGTTAGACACAAATTCTGCACGGTTACGTGCATATGATACAAAAGCGTCCCAGTCCCAGTTATCTGAAAGATATCCATCAAAGGCAACGCCGACACGCATCGTATCGACCTTCTGTGCGTTAACTCGCGGTCCAAGCGCGTCAAAGTAATTATCGATACGGAAACTACTGCCACTTAATTCGACACCAAATGGATTTACACTCGAATCATTCGGTACGAAGAAGCCGCGTCCACCAGTGATAAAAGGCGGGGCTGGGGAAAATTGTTGGTCAGACTCTCGGCGATTGAATAGCCCTGCAATTCGCAGGTTAAAGCTGTCAAATTGCATCAAGTACTGCGCGAATGCTGCAAGTCGCGTGGATGGCCCCATGACATAGTTATTATCCCAGCGATTGTACTGGTCATTTTCGTTAATTGCGCGCCAATTGGCTGGGTCTGAACCGTCAACACCAGGATTTCTGGTTATTCCCGAACTGATGTCGAAGTCATACAGACTTTGTAATTGGTCAGCTCGTATTACCCCCTCTGTAGTACCAAAGGAAAGGCCGTTCAACGGCACTGCGGTAAGCGAGCGATCTTGTGAAAATATCGGTTTTTGGTCTGCATAACTTAACGCAATCATTAGGTTATTTTCACCAAAGTCGCGACCGTGCAAAACATCGAAGTTCACTGACTCGCGATCACCGCGCGATGATTCGCCATAATAGGCTCTTACCTGAGTACCCAGATAATCACGGTGGGTATACATGTTGACTACCCCCGCGATAGCGTCAGACCCGTAAATAGCTGTCGCGCCATCTTGTAAAACTTCCACTCGATTAATCATGATTGACGGAATGGTATTTAGATCAACAAAGTCGCGAAAGCCGCGGGTTCCAGCCCCATTTACCCATCGCTGACCATTCACCAGCACCAAAGACCGGTTCTCACCAAGATTACGCAGGTTCAAGCTCGAAGTGCCTTGACTAGTGCCGGCAGACCCGTTACTGTTCAGGCTCGCACCAACGGACGGCAACTCCTGAAGAACCTCACCTAAACTAAGTGCCCCGCGGATGTTGAGCTCTTCTTCATCCATCACTTGCACGGGAGAATTCGACTGGTCCGCACGCGCTATGCGTGAACCAGTGACCGCAATGACTTCAACAGATTCTGCTTGAGAATCATCCTGAGCCTTCGCTTGATAGGTTGTCATCGTTCCAATCATAGCAATGACAGCTACAGCAATCGTGTTCAGCTTAAAGTCAGTTCTTTTCATTAATGCTTGTGTTTGCATTTTCATAGTCAGCCTCTTGTTGTTGGTCGTTCTGGCTTAACGCCTTGGCCAGTTCAACGTCTTATGCTGCAAAAGCATATGTTCTGACCCTACCAAGCGAGATTCACAAAATGTAAGTTTTTTGTAATGCAGGCTGAAGTTAGCAACTCAATTC
>JAMCRH010000226.1 GCA_023380515.1 Gammaproteobacteria bacterium
GAATTGGCTCATCGCCTCCGCCATCGATTAGATGACTTCCCATCGTAATCTCTCAACCTGAATAGTCACCTTTCACATAAAGCCAAACGCCATCCTCTCGGATAAAATCTGACTTTTCTTCCAACATACCCAACTCACCACCAACCCGATAAAACGCTCGAAAATGCACAAAACCAGTATCGTTGCGCTGCCAAGTATCGAGCACTTCCAGCTTGACCCACTCTGGATTATCACTCAGGTCTAGCGTCGGCCGTGTACGCGGATGCCACGTTGCTAATAAATAATCGGTGAGGCCCAATGCAAAGGCGCTAAAACGAGAGCGCATCAACTGCTCAGGAGTTGTTGCCAATTGTCCTTCATGAAAACGGCCACAGCAGGCATTATAGTGATGCGGAAGCCCACATGGACATGGTTTAGCGTGCATTTGGTTGCGTCCCATAGCGATAAGAATCTTTATTATAATGCTCGTCCCACAGGTTCATATCCGCTCCTCAGTTCTATCAGCCCTCATTAGGCATTAAAACTTTCAGATCGTCTAGTGGCAAAAGCTCGCAGGACGCTATGTAAAACGTCAGTTAGCACGTCACATCAAAGCGCTAAGAGAACCTGCGCGACCTTCTCGTGATGACGGTTCAAACCTTCGTGGCGATGGACTAATTCGCCTTCTGCGTTGAGCACACCAATCACGTTACTGTGGTCGTAACCACCGTTGGGGTTTTGTCGATAGCGAATACCCATTAGCGCCGCCCAAGTGCGAATATCACTCGCACTGCCGGTCACGAAATGCCAACCATCCTTATTTGCGCGTTGTTGCTCGGCAAACTCAGCTAATCGCTCCGGGGTGTCATTTTCGTGGTCAAAGCTGACCACCAGCACTTGCATGTTGGCAGCGGCGTCACCAAGTTGCTGCTCAATCCGGCGAATGTCTTGCACCAACACGGGACACGCTGTGTTACAACTGGCATAAATCATGGTGACAATCACTGGCTTGCCACGCAAGTCAGCCAGTTCTATCGTTTCGTTATGCTGATTCACCCAGCTTAACTCGGTTTGGTAGAGTGATTCTGTTGTCAGCGGAGCTGCCGCAGCCAGTGTTTCACCGTGATGTTGGTGATGGCCATGCTGGTGGTGCTGGTGATGGCTGTGATCTTGAGCATGAGCGAGTGCCACAGGTGCTATCAGCAAAACGAAACGATAGAACGCCCTGTTCAGATGGTTTAATCGTAAGCCGTTTTTCATCATCGGTTACTCCACAGGATAGGCGCAGCGAAAGCCCAACGTGCTCGTTGTCGTCACTGGGGTATAGTTGCTGCGCGATTGATAACGTAGAAATGTTGCGTAATGTGCTGCATCGAAGTTTGCCAGCATCCGCGCCGTATCACCGCAGGAGCCGCCACCAAAATCGATTTTTTCGCCATTACTTAACAAGAGTTGATAGTCTTCGAGCCATTCGTTGACCTGTCCAAGCAAACCAAGCATGGCGTCATTGTTTTCCGCCCGCGACATAAAGGGTGTTTGCGTATACCAAGCAAACACTTCGCGCGCATAGTCGTCGTCATTCAGGTTTGCTTCTTGACGTTGTACACTGAGCGCATATTCCCATTGTTCGAGCGTCGGCAACGCGCCGCCACCCGCTTCACAATAGGCTCGGGCAGCAAACCAAGACACTTGTGTCACCGGTACTGTTTCTGCTGGGCCGGGTTCCACCGCGGACAACCAGTTGTTCAGATAACCGCCGTCATGGAAGATACGAGGAGTCCGATCACGCTGCCACTCTGGGTGTTTGCGCACAAAATCGGCAAACTCTCCGCGCGTAACGGGCTGTGCATCAAGACGAAATGCATCGACCCAGACTCGGCTGATTTCTTGGTCGAGAATGACCGGTGAGACGAACTCACCGGCAGGAATCACAACCTGACTCGACATCGCGGGAAATGCGGCCACAAGCAGGCCGCATAATGCCAATGAACGAGCGTGTTTAATCATCAGTTACTGTCCTTAGGTGCGGCAATAAGTGCGCCAGCAGCACCGCGCTCAGCATCGGCAAATTCGTGATCCACCAGTTTGTATACACCTGACTCAGGGACAATAAACTCCATAACTGCGCTATTGCTCGCACCAAGTAGCACGGTTTGCATACCACGCCATTCGTTTTCGACATTGCCCTCATACCAGACACGGTCAAAAATTCCACCAATCACGTGGAAACTTGAGGTATCGCTTGGTCCCGCATTCAAGAAATACAAGCGGACACGATCGCCAGCCTTCGCCCGCAGGGGTTCATCAATAAGTGCTGACACATGGCCATTAAACGTCACGTGGCTAGGATTACGATTCATCGCTGCTTGATGGTCGTAAATGTATTCATCACCAACTTTTTCCAAATAGAACTCTGACTGGACAATCACATATTCATGGTCGACTAAATGGTCAGTCGGGTAGCCGCCCTTTGGTGACACCACCACGGCACCATATTGGCCCATTGCGGTATGCATCAGAACGCTGGGTGTACCGCAGTGGTACATATACACGCCTGGGTAGTTCGCGACCCACTCAAAGCGAATCGTTTCACCCGGCGCAATGGTTCGCCATTTGTCGTCGGCAGCGACGGTGCCACTATGGAAGTCCATAGAGTGTGGCATCGGGCTGACCGCAGGTTGGTGTTTTTGGTATGGGTTGGCGGCGAGCTGTTGGAAATAGGGTGCGCCACCGCGCATTGGATCCGTGACCACCACAGGCTCATCGGAACGGTTTTTCATGGTAAAGACCACACGGTCACCTTCTCGGACATGCAGGGTTGGGCCCGGCACCGAGCCGCCGTAGGTCCAAGCATTAAAACTTACCCCTGGTGCCACTTCGACTTTCTGAACAAAGGTGTCTAAACGAACTTCATGCACACGATTTCCTGTGTAATCCAACGGAGCAAGGTGCGGCAATGCACTCATGGTGTCGCCAATCACGGGAGCTCCGTCATATTGTTCACGAAATACTTCTGCTTCCGCCAAGCCAAATATCATGCCGTCTATCGAGAACTCACCATCTTTCATCGGTAATGTTGAATTGAGCGTCGGCGCTGGCGATTGAGCGCAAGCGGTTAAACCAAGGGCTAATGCAAGTGCCGAAAGTTTCATGAACGTCTTCTTACTCATAGGATGTTCCTTACTCAAGTGTGAAATAATGTCGCAGTGACGACATTTTAAGTGCACGAGCAGGTACAAAAATATTGAGCTGATCAGGTAGTTACCAAGGGCTCACCATTCAGGAGCAAGATGGATACCCCGGGTACAATGGAATGAGTAGCTGGCCTGACCTTGTCGGTTTGCACACCTACCTACTTTTGCGCTTTTGGCAAAATTAAATATTGTGTGAACCGCTGATCTAATCTGTTCGATTAGCGCTATTATTAGGTAAGCAGAACACCATTGAGGTAGTTTAGAATGAACAAAGTAAATCGAATCGAAGTGATCATGCGAATCAGTGCGGCTGTCGTTCTGTATTTAGCATTGCTTGCATCCCCACATATTTCCATGGCTGAGGAAGAGTCTGGGAGCCAATTATTTCAATCGAGCGCGAATGGCTGCCTAGCGCCTCTTGACCGTTCGTTGCGTGCGTTGCATTCGAACAACGAACATGATCTCTGTGAGCTCAGTAAAGGCAAAGTGGTCATGGTCGTCAATACCGCCAGTCAGTGTGGTTTTACTGGCCAGTTCGCAGACCTCGAAGAGTTACACAAAACATATCAAGACCAAGGCTTGCTCATTCTTGGCTTCCCCTCTGACAGCTTCCGTCAGGAATTTGCGGATGAAGAAGACACCGCAGAAGTTTGTTTTCGGAACTTTGGAGTCTCGTTCCCTATGATGGCAACGACCTCAGTCCGCGGCGACGATGCAAATCCATTGTTTGCCGCACTGCGCGACGCCACTGGCCAAGAGCCACGTTGGAACTTTCACAAATATGTGATTTCCGCCGACGGCAAAACAATTTCGAGTTTTGGAAGCCGGGTCAACCCAACGGCAAGTGAGATTGTCGACGTAATCGAAGCGGCAATTGCTGCACGCTAGTCCCCAACTCAATCCTATTCACCTGCAAGCCATTCGGGCTTGCAGGTTGCACCTGTTGTCTATAAAGTAACCGACAGCAAGGCTGGAATTTACGACGACTCTTTGGTGAGCCTTTGCACATGGATTTTCGAGGCACACATGGACAGACAAAAGCTATTTGCAGCACAGCCAATTTATACCCGCGATAATCAAATATTTGCCTACGAGCTGCTCTATCGGCATGACTCTGGCCTCACGGCATTCGATATTGGCGAAGAAGTCGCCACCAGCGAGCTAATTTACAATTTATGCACTGGCATTGCTGAGCATGTGGAGCACTTTCAACATCCAGTTTGCATTAATGTCACCGCCGACTTCCTGTTATCGAAAGCATTTCTG
>JAMCRH010000227.1 GCA_023380515.1 Gammaproteobacteria bacterium
GTCATATCGGATGGCCGGCCACTCAACATCGGACGACCCAAGTGGTTATCGCAGCAAGGAAGAGGAAGAAGCTCGCCGGAAACGCGAGCCGATGATCCGCTTCCGCAATTGGTTAGTGAAGCAAGGTTGGATTACCGAAGAAGAAGCTGACGCGCAAATGCAACAACACAAAGAAGAAGTGCTGGCTGCATTAAAACGCGCTGAAACCGTTGCTGCGCCGCATGTTGATGAAATTATTGTTGACGTCTATGACGAGCCGACTCAAGCGTTGAAAGATCAGCTTGAAGCATTAAAAGCACACATCCGGCAATATCCAGATGCGTACCCGGCTACCTCAGGAGGCGTTAAGTAATGGCAAAAATGAATTTACTCCAAGCCATCAACAGCGCCCTTGATGTGGCGATGGCAAAGAACGACAAAGTTAGTGTTTTTGGTGAAGACGTTGGCCACTTTGGTGGCGTTTTCCGCGCGACCAGCGGTTTACAGCAAAAATATGGCCGCAGCCGTTGTTTTAATACCCCTCTGGTTGAGCAGGGCATTATCGGTTTTGCTAACGGTTTGGCGGCGCAAGGAAGTTTTCCGGTTGCGGAAATTCAGTTCGGTGATTACATTTTCCCGGCATTTGACCAGATCGTGAACGAAACTGCCAAATTCCGTTATCGCTCAGGTAATGAGTTCAATGTCGGCGGTTTAACTATTCGTACCCCATACGGCGGTGGTATTCATGGTGGTCACTATCACTCACAATCACCAGAAGCTTATTTTGCCCACACGCCAGGCTTAAAAATTGTTGTTCCACGCAACCCGTATCAAGCCAAAGGCTTGTTGCTGAGTGCGATTTTTGATCCAAACCCAGTTTTATTCCTCGAGCCGAAGCGGTTATATCGCGCTGCGGTTGGCGAAGTGCCAGAAGAAGAGTACACCCTGCCTATCGGTAAGGCTGAAGTTGTTCAGGAAGGTACTGATATCACGGTCGTGGGCTGGGGCGCACAAGTTGAAGTGATTGAGCGCGCAGCAGAATTGGCGAAGAAAGACGGCGTCAGCGTCGAAATTATCGACTTACGCAGTATTTTACCGTGGGATGTCGACACAGTTGCGCAGTCGGTGATGAAAACCGGCCGTATGGTCGTCAGCCAAGAAGCGCCGCATACCATGGCATTTGGTAGCGAAGTGGCAGCAACGATTCAGGAAAAATGTTTCCTGTACTTGGAGTCGCCGGTTATGCGTGCTTCAGGTTTAGATACACCGTACCCGCTTGCGCACGAAAAAGAGTACTTCTCAGATCATCTGAAGAATCTGAAGACGTACGAAATGATTAAACGTTCACTGAATTACTAACAGGAGCTTTCATGAGCACGGATTTCATTTTACCAGATATCGGTGAAGGTATCGTTGAGTGTGAAATCGTCGAATGGCAAGTCCAGGAAGGCGATTCAGTGCAAGAAGATCAGGTCGTTGTCGAAGTGATGACAGATAAGGCAGTGGTCGAGATTCCTGCCAAATTTGACGGTACGGTCACTAAGCTTTACTACGCCAAAGGCGACATCGCCAAAGTAGGTGAGCCACTCTTTGCAATTGACGCAGGAGGCAATGACTCAGCGCCTGCGCAAGCAGAAAGTAAGCCGACGCCAGTTGCACCGGCAGACTCGCAACCAGAAGAAATTAAAGCCGCTCCGGCAGCAGCTGCAGGCAGCGCGAATGACTTTATTTTGCCAGATATTGGTGAAGGTATTGTCGAGTGTGAGATCGTTGAATGGCGTGTGAGCGAAGGCGAGCAAGTTGAAGAAGACCAAGTTGTCGTCGAGGTTATGACCGATAAAGCGGTGGTTGAAATTCCGGCCAAATCTGACGGCGTGGTGAGCAAGTTGTATTACGCGAAAGGCGACATTGCCAAAGTTGGTGCGCCGCTGTTTGCATTAACTGGCGCAGCAGATGCAACAACATCTGCATCCGAATCAGCACCAGCGGCAGCGTCTGCAACTGCAACGCCTGCAACTGCAGAGCCAGCGCGCGCAGCAGGTGGCCAGTTTGAAGCTCCACAACCGGCTGCAGACGGTAAGGTATTGGCAAGCCCTGCAGTGCGTCGACGTGCCCGTGAAGCAGGAATTGACTTAACTGCGGTGCAGGGTAGTGGCAAGAAAGGTCGGATTCTGAAAGAAGATCTGAGCGCTGCTAAAGCGTCTTCTGTTGCAACTAAAGCTGCACCAGCAAGCTCTGCACCTGCAGCAACCAGTGCTCCGGCCGCAACACAAGCGACGGGCGGCAAGCGGACTGAGCCAATGCGCGGTGTGCGTGCAGCGATGGCACGGCAAATGGCCGATTCGGTGCGAACTATTCCGCATTTTACGTATGCTGAAGAGTTTGACCTCACTGAGTTACGTGCATTGCATGCGAAACTCAAAGCACAATATGCCGAGCAGGGTGTGCGCTTAACCTTGATGCCATTCTTTATTAAAGCAATGTCATTAGCACTCAGCGAATTCCCAATTATGAATGCTCAGCTGAATGACGAAGCCACAGAAATCACTTATTTCGACGACCATAACATTGGTATGGCCGTTGCAACCAAAGTGGGTTTAATGGTGCCGAACATTAAGGCGGTACAGCAGAAGTCGTTGTTAGAAGTCGCTGAAGAAGTGAACCGCTTAACGGCTGACGCGCGGGAAGGGAAAGTTGCGCAAGCGGACATGAAAGGTGGCACGATTACCATTTCCAACATTGGCGTTGTCGGTGGTACGGTGACGACACCGATTATCAATAAGCCAGAAGCAGCGATTGTTGCGCTAGGTAAGGTGCAGACTTTACCGCGCTTTGCAGCAGACGGAAGCGTTGTTGGTCGCGATATGATGACTGCAAGTTGGTCAGGTGACCATCGGATTATTGATGGCGCGACCATTGCAAACTTCAATAAGCGTTGGCAGCAGTTCCTTGAAGATCCAATGCAAATGCTGACCGTGATGCGCTAAGTGTCTCTTTAAATAATTAGCGCTTGAAGCAAATTAAAACTGCCTAAGTAAGGGAATTACTTAGGCAGTTTTTTTATGGCTGTTGAAAACTTACTTTCGGCGAAATAGCGCTAGCTGCTCGGTATAGCGATTAATTACTAAGCTAAACAGCATAGGCTTTGGCTTAGGACTTTGTTAATCTGTAACAAAATTAATCTGAAACAACTATAACAACAACACTTGGAGAGCCTAGCTTCATGAAATACGCCATTCCATTACTGACGGTTGCCCTGTTAACTGCCTGTGCTGAAGCCCCAGCGCCAGCAGAGACAGACGCCGCGCAATCAAATTTAACCTACCCAGAAACGCGTAAAGGCGATGTGGTCGACACCTATTTTGGTCGCCAAGTTGCAGACCCATATCGTTGGTTAGAAGACGATCGCAGCGCTGAAACTGGCGCTTGGGTTAAAGCTCAGAATGAACTGACATTTTCTTACTTAGAGCAAATTCCATATCGTGATTCTATTCGTGAGCGGTTACAAGACTCATGGAATTTCGAGCGTTTAGGTGCGCCGTTTAAAGAAGGCGATTACACCTATTTCTATCGCAACGATGGCCTGCAAAATCAGTTTGTTTTGTACCGTCAGAAAGATGACGGCGAGCCAGAGGTGTTCCTCGACCCAAATACGTTTAGTGCTGATGGCACAACGTCAATGGCTTCTTTGAGCTTCTCGCGTGACGGCAGTTTAGCGGCCTATGCGATTTCTGAGGGCGGCAGTGACTGGCGGAAGATCATCGTGATTGATGTCGAAACTGGCGAACAAATTGGTGATGTGCTCGAAGACATCAAATTTAGTGGCATTAACTGGGTCGGTAACGAAGGCTTTTATTATTCAAGCTATGACAAGCCAGACGGAAGTGCGCTGTCAGCGATGACCGAGCAGCATAAGCTTTATTTCCATCGCTTGGGTACACCGCAGTCCGAAGACCAAGTTGTATTTGGTGAGAAGCCAGAGGAAATTCATCGTTACGTGGGCGCTAGCGTGACCCGTGATGACAGGTATTTATTGGTCTCGGCATCGGTATCGACCTCAGGTAATAAACTCTTTATTAAAGACCTCGAGAATCCAGAAGCTGGCTTTACAGCAATTGTTGAGACGCCAAGTCACGATGTCAGTTTACTCACAGCTGAGGGTGATACCCTGTATTTCCTAACCAACCGCGATGCACCGAACCGTCGTGTGGTCATGGCAAATGCGGCCAATCCGCAACCTGAGCATTGGCAGGATGTCATTCCGGAAACTAATCACGTGTTACGTGCGAGTACCGGTGCTGGCTACATCTTTGCTAATTACATTGTCGATGCGGTCGCGCAAGTGCAGCAATACGACTTAGAAGGTAATTTGGTCCGTGAAATCGAGCTGCCTGGTGTTGGTAGTGCCGGTGGTTTCGGTGGCAAGGCAGACGCCGAGGAGCTGTTCTTTAGTTTTGCCAATTACACGACGCCAAGCAGCATTTATCGTTTCGATCCGCATACTGGAGAGAGTGAGCTGTTTAATCGCCCGGAAACTAACTTCGACCCGGCAAACTATACGTCTGAGCAGGTATTTTATACTTCGCAAGACGGCACGCGGATTCCAATGATTATCAGCTATCGCAATGATCTTGAGCGTGATGGCACCAATCCAACCATTCTCTACGGCTACGGTGGTTTTAATATCAGCCTGACGCCTTCGTTCAGCGTTGCAAACGCGGTGTGGATGGACATGGGCGGTATTTATGCCGTTGCCAATATCCGTGGTGGTGGCGAGTACGGTAAAGCTTGGCATGATGCAGGTCGCCAGTTAAACCGTCAGAACGTCTTCGATGACTTCATTGCTGCGGGCGAGTACCTCATTGAGGAAAACTATACCAGCAGCGATAAGTTAGCGATTCGTGGTGGGTCGAATGGTGGCTTGTTGGTGGCTGCGGTGTCAACCCAACGTCCAGACCTTTTCCAAGTCGCAATTCCAGCAGTTGGTGTGTTAGACATGTTGCGTTACCACACCTTTACGGCGGGCGCAGGCTGGGCATATGACTACGGCACATCTGAGCAAAGCGAAGAGATGTTTGAGTATTTGCTCGGCTACTCACCTGTGCATAACGTCCGTGAAGGTGTCAATCACCCAGCAACGATGGTGACCACGGCTGACCACGATGACCGCGTTGTACCGGCGCATTCGTTTAAGTATGCCGCTGAGTTACAGGCGAAAGATGGTGGTGAAAACCCACAGTTGATTCGGATTGACGTCAATGCTGGCCACGGTGCGGGTATGCCGGTGTCAATGGTTATTGACCAAGCCGCCGACGTGTTCTCGTTTATCTTATACAACATGGGCTATAGTGAACTGCCACGCTAAGTTTCTAAGCTAATTGAAAAAGGGCTATGCTGATTCAGCATAGCCCTTTTTTTATGTTGTCCTGTGTTTAATCTCTGCGGCTAGAGAAGATCACGAACCGGGCGGAAACTCTTGCGATGAATCGGGCTGACACCATGTTCTTTCAATGCAGCTAAATGCTCGGCGGTACCGTAGGCTTTGTGTTTGGCAAAATTGTAGTGTGGGTAAAGTTCGTGCCACTCGAGCATTTGTCGATCCCGCTCGACTTTGGCTAAGATTGAGGCTGCACCAATACAGGCTTCTTTTAGGTCACCACCAATAATGGCTTCGGCAGGCACCGCAAGTTTCGGCAGCCGATTGCCATCAATCAACACTAGCTCTGGACGTTGATGCAAGGACTCGACAGCACGTTTCATAGCTAACATGGTTGCATGCAGAATATTCAACTCGTCAATTTCTTCGACGCTACAGTGGGCTATCGACCAACATAACGCTTTTTCACGAATTTCGAGGTTCAGTGCATTGCGCTTTTTCTCGCTGAGCTTTTTCGAGTCAGTAATCCCGGTAATCGGGTTGTTTGGATCAAGAATGACCGCCGCAGCAATAACTGGCCCAGCGATTGGGCCGCGACCCGCTTCGTCGACTCCACAAGTTAGCAGAGGGCGTTGTATTTCTGACACGTTTTCGTCCTTATTATTCTAAAAGCAGGTTTTCACAATCAGTTCACGCAACTGTTGCTGAGCTGGTTTTATTTCCGCCAAGGTAATGTATTCGTCCGGCTGGTGGGCTTGGCGAATAGAACCCGGACCCATAACAATCGTTTCGCAACCTAGGTCATGAATAAATGGTGCTTCGGTACAATAGTTGGCTGGCTCTGCTTGTTGGCCACTAATTGCTTCAGCTAGCCGCACTAAGGCAGCGTCAGCCTTGGTTTCATAGCCAGGAATTGGTTCATGCATGGCGATAATGTCGAGTGCATTCGGATAACGCTCTCGAATGGGCGCCAATGCGCCGTGAAGCATGTCATTGAGTGTATCGATACGCATACCCGGTAATGGCCGCATGTCCATGTGGAGCTCACAACAGGCACAAATACGGTTCGCTGCGTCGCCGCCGTGGATGTGGCCGAAATTCAAGGTTGGATAAGGGACTTCAAACGCGGGCTCATGAAACTTGTCTTTCAGGCTTTGCTCAAGAGTTTTCAGGGAGCCAAGCACTTCGTGCATAATGTTAATCGCGTTGATACCTGCGGCTGGGTTAGAACTGTGGCCTGATTTACCGGTGATGCGAATACAGTCGGTCGAGTGACCTTTGTGCATGCGCACTGGCACCATATTCGTCGGCTCGCCAATGACCGCGTATTCTGGTTTTAAGTTGGCAAAGCGATGTAATTCACGGGCACCGGCCATAGACGTTTCTTCGTCGGCTGTGGCTAGAATTCGCAGCGGCTTTTTTAATTTGCTGAGGTCAAGATCGCGAACGGCTTCGATGATAAAAGCAAAGAAGCCCTTCATATCTGCGCTACCTAGGCCGAAAAGCTTGCCATCGGCTTCGGTGAGGGTGAACGGATCGCGCGTCCAGCGACCTTCGTCCCAGGGTACTGTATCAGTATGGCCCGATAACAATAAGCCAGCAGCGCTGCTGTCGACTGGCTCAGGGCCGATACTTGCTAATAGATTGTACTTGCCCGCTTGGCGCTCAAGCTCTTGTATTTCGACATGAAAGCCTAAGCTTGAGAGCCACATACCCAGCAACTCGATGACTTGGCGATTGGAAATATCCCAAGTCGGTTCCAAGCAGCTGACAGAAGGCGCAGCAATTAAATCACGGTACATGTCCATGAACGAAGGCAAAGTGCGATGCATAAAAACTCCTAAGCAAGTCGAAGGGTACATCTTACCATGGCGCAGAAAAGAAAGGAGCTAAACTCCGCGAAGAGTTCAGCTCCTTTTTGTATAACTTTTAACCAGAGGTTATAAGGTGCAGTAATTAACCAGCTGGATAAATGTAATTGGCTTGAACACCAAGTGGGATACCGATCATCCAGTAGAGCAGGAGGAAGATAGTCCAAATGACACCCAAGGCCACACTGTACGGCAACATCATTGATACAAGAGTACCGATACCTGTGCTCTTCACATAGCGTTGACAGTAAACAACGACGAGTGGGAAGTAAGGTAGCAGTGGTGTAATGATATTACTGACCGAGTCACCAACACGGTAAGCGGCCTGCGTTAAGTCTGGCGAGATGCCCAGTTGCATCAGCATGGGTACGAAAATTGGTGAAATCAATAACCATTTCGCACTGGCAGAACCGACGAACAGGTTAATAATCGCCACCAATATAATAATACCAACTAGCGTCACTGGACCCGGAACGGCCATGGCTTGCAAGAAGTTAGCACCTTTCATGGCCAGCAGAATACCAAGGTTCGAGTCGCCAAATGCCTTAATAAAGAGCGCACAGAAGAATGCCATGACGAGATAGTAGGCCATGGTTTCCATGGTCTTCGACATCGCCATAATGACGTCTTTTGACTCTTTGAACGTTCCAGCAACGAAGCCGTGGACGATACCTGGTACCCAGAATAGTAGGAAGATAATCGGTACGATCGATTGCATCAGCGGTGCATCAAACGCAGCAATTTCACCCTCAGGTGAGCGCAGTGCTGAGGTTTCCGGCCAAGTTGCAGCAACGAGTGCAGCGATACCGGCAATCATGGTCAAGCCACCAAAACCAAATGCTTTGCGATCTTGCGGTGACACTTCTTCGATCTTCGGCATTTCTTCAGGATCGCCGTCGATTTGGGTGCCTTTTAAGCGTGGCTCGATGACCTTATCGGTTAGATACCAACCCACTAGGACAACGACGATGCTCGAAGCGGCCGTGAAGTACCAGTTATTTAACGGGTTCAACAAAATGGTGGAGTCGTAGAGCCGCGCAGCTTCTTGGGTAATCCCTTGTAGCATAGGGTCGATGGCGCTCGGTACAAAGTTCGCCGAGAAACCACCCGACACACCAGCAAATGCAGCAGCGATACCGGCGAGAGGATGGCGGCCGGCTGCGTAGAAGATAATACCACCAAGTGGAATAACCAAGACGTAACCCGCGTCCACTGCCGTGTGGCTGACAATCGCAACTAAGATCAGAATAGGTGTTAAGAGGAACTTCGCAGTGTTATTCAACAGCAGTTTAATACCGACATTGATAAAGCCGCTGCGTTCTGCAACACCGATACCGAGCATAGCCACCAAGACCACGCCTAATGGCGCGAACGAGGTGAACGTGGTCACCATAGTGGCGAGGAAATTAGCAAGTGCCCCCGGTGCTAGCAGATTATTAACAATAATCTCATTGCCAGTACGTGGGTCAATTTCGCTGTAACTAAATTGGGCAAAAATTAAGCTCAGAATCCAGACAATCACTAACAACCCAGCGAACATAACTGCTGGATCAGGAAGTTTATTGCCGATGACTTCGATTTTATTGAGTAAACGGTTGAGCAGACCGTTTTCTGTGTCCTTGACTTTACCGTCAGCGCTCATAACATGTCCCCGTGGTTAACCACTGTTTTTGTTGTGTTTATTGGCGTGAGCTCGAGAAATTCAGCAGCTTAAATGACGACTTAGCGCACGTTTTGACTGCTTATCGAGCAAAAATCGCATTTAGCATACATCCTTAAAGCGTGGATCGGTAGCCTTGTTGCTTGTGAAATTACGAATCAGCAAATTTTTTTCCTAAAATAGTCGTATTTGCGCGCTGTTTTATCGTATTCAAGGCGCTTAAAACTGCCCTTGAGGCGAGAAATGTGTAAGATAAATGCGAATTAAAAATTATAGATTCTTCAACAAGGGTTCCCTATGCGAATTTCAGGTTCACACTATTCATTGCGCGGTGTTGCCTTGGCTTTGGCCGCAACTGGATTATTTACGTCGGCGGCAGTGTCAGCAGCGGATATCGAAATTAATCAGCAAGATGTTCGCGTGCATCCTGTGCAAGTCCAGGTCAGTGACTCGGACCAAGCCGATGCATTACGTGATAGCTTGGTTAGACCATGGCTGGCTAACTATAGCGCGAGTGAAACGACACTGGCGAACGGTGTCAGTGGTGAAAGTAGTGTCCTGCGTTTACCCCTCAGCGTCGACCGTTTTACGCGTGGCACTATCGCCGTGAATGGTGCGAAACATGCGTCCGTGTACCTGAATGGCAGCCGTGTCGCAAGTGGCCGCGATAGCGTTGAGCTGAACTTGCAAACGGGTGACCACAAGTTAGTCATTCTGGTTGAGGGCGTCGAAGACTGGTCTGCTTTTGGTTTGAAGTGGCAGGGTAAAGCGGAACACGATGCAGTTGAGACTCAATGGCCAACAGATTGGCGTTTAAGCGAACAAACTATGTTCGATGCGCCAACCGTTGGAAGTTTAGATATGTCTGCTAACGGTCGTTATTTGGTTTGGCGTGAGAGTGCTTATACGCCGACAACCGGAAATACGGCGCAGAACGAACTCGTGATCAAAGACTTAAGCAATAACCGTGTGGTGTATCGCTGGCAGAACGCTAATGCCGGCCAATTTAGTTGGCATCCGACGGGCCATCAAGTGGCCTATATTAGTGGCAATAAAATTGAAGTTTTAGACCTAACAGATCTGAGCGTGCAAACCCTGACTGCTGAACAACGCGGTATGTCGGGCTTGCGTTGGTTGAACGATGGTACGTTAGTGTTTAACTGGACTAAATCCGCCGAAAATGACTCGGGTCTGAGCAAGCGTTATCAAGCGCTGGAAGACCGTTGGTCAACCTTCCGCAATGTATCACAAGTTTATTCACTCAATGTTGCGACGGGTGTCATTCAACAGCACACCTTTGGTGGTTCGGGTCATAGTCTGAACGATACTCATCGCGATGGTGAGCGGATGTTGGTCAGTACGCGTTTAGTCGACTACGCGGCACCGCCGCACTTTGCTGTCAAGCTTTTGGAAGTCAACGCAGTGAGTGGCGAGCAACGCGACTTGGGTACTCACAGAACGTTTAACCAGGCAGTGTATGGGGAAGAGGGCATTTATGTCGTTGCTGGTCCTGAATTTGCTGACCATGCCGGACGCGATCCGCGCTTAGGCGATGACCTGCTGACAAACAATTACGACGGACAACTCTATCGTTTAGATGCCAACTTGAATGTGACCGCCTTGAGTCGTCAATTTGATCCTGCAATTAGCAGTGTTAGCGTGCTCGGCAATAACCAATTATTACTACGTGTGACGGAGCGTGATGGCACACAACTGTACCGCTTCGATCCGCGTAACTCGCGCTTTATTCGCGTGAGCACGGACATTGAAGTGGTCGCAAATGTCACGCACAGTCAGTCTGCCTTACCAACCCTGGTGATTGCTGGCAGTGGTGCAACCTCACCACAAAAAGTAGTTAGTTTGAACTTGCAAGAAGGTCGCTTAGAAACTCTGTGGGACAGTGCAGAAATAGCGTTCCAAGCACACAATATAACACCGGTTGAAGAGTGGAATTTCACCAACCGTCATGGCGATGAGATTCACGGTCGGGTGTATTACCCGCATAACTTCGACCCGGAGCAACAATATCCAGCGCTCGTGTATTACTATGGTGGCACAACGCCAGTGCAACGCGGTTTTACCGGTCGTTATCCGTTTAATTTGTGGGCTCACCAAGGCTATGTGGTGTACGTGCTACAACCGACGGGTGCAATCGGCTACGGGCAAGAGTTCTCAGCGCGTCATGTGAACGCTTGGGGTGAATATACAGCCGAAGATATTATCCAGGGCACACAGGAGTTCCTTGCTGCGCATCCGTTTGTTGACGCTGAGCGTGTTGGTCACTTAGGCGCGTCTTACGGTGGTTTCATGACCATGCTGTTAGCGACGATGACCGATATCTTCTCTGCGTCGATGTCGCATGCAGGTATTTCTAATATCACCTCATATTGGGGCCATGGCTGGTGGGGCTTTTTATATTCAGGTGAAGCCAGCAAAGGTAGCTTCCCTTGGAATAACGCTGAGCTTTACTCGCAACAAAGCCCGGTTTTCCATGCAGACAAAGTAACAGCGCCAATGCTGCTGATTCACGGTGATGCGGACACGAACGTGCCGCCAGGTGAAAGTCACATTATGTATACCGCGCTGAAGCTCTTGGATAAAGAAGTGGAACTGGTTGAGTACAAGGGGCAGGATCACCACATTATTGGTCGTGACGCACGTTTCCACTGGTGGGCGACCTACATGGCTTGGTTTGATAAGCACTTGAAAGGCCAACCGGAGTGGTGGGACTACTTGTATCCTGAGAAGAATTAAACTGTGATTCATTTGCCTCTTGAGCGGCAGTATCTAGTACCAGCAGCAATGATGTCATTGCTGCTGGTACTTTTTTATAGTCTACCCGACAGAGCTCACGACTTGCTTAGTTATCAAAGCGACCTGATAGCAGCGGGAGAGTGGTGGCGTCTGTTTAGTGGTCAATTGTTGCACTTTGAACTGTCGCATTTAGGCCTTAACGTTGCCGGTATTTGGGTTATGTATTTGCTTTTTGCTGAGCATGCTCCGAGCTGGCGCTATGCTATTTTGATCGGGACGTTAACGCTACTGATTGGCATAGCGATGTATTACTTTGCGCCATCTATGCAGTACTACGTTGGTTTCTCGGCGGTACTCTACGGTATCTTTGCTTGGGGCGCTTGTCTCGATATCCAGCGTAAGATACGGCTTGGCTACTTATTGCTCGTCGGCATGGTGGCGAAAGTAAGCTGGGAAATGTGGCAAGGACCAATAGCCATTGGCGCCGCGGACACCAGTGGTCTAGCTGTTGCGGCGCACTTTTGGGGCGTGGCCAGTGGGATTATTGTCGCTCTAGCGTGGATTGCGGTGCGGCGCTATCAGCGACACAAACGCCATTCTCCAACTTAGGTTGAATAGGGGTTAAGACGGCGCAGTCTGACATCAAACCTTCCTGCTGATTATAGCGGTCAGTTAAGCGGTTATACTCGTCTACCAGGGGTAACAGCTGCGCTTCATCGGTCACTTCACGTGAATAAATAAGCCAGCCATGCACTGGGTCCGCCACAGGGTTTACTGCCGAAAGCAACAACTTGGCAGGACGCTTCTGAACTGGCAGTTGGTGTTGCAACCAAACGCTGGATCGTTTCGTTTAACTGTTGCAATTGCTCACTCGTAATTCTGCTTAATTCGGAGTCCTCGTGCACTTCGGTCACCTCTTCTTGCTGTCCGTTTACCGGCATCTGGTCGCTGCACGCCATCAAATTGAGCGCAGCGGTCGCACTGATGAGTAATCCAAAACTAGTTTTCCAACGCATGATGTTCTCCTTGCCGATGTAAATTACTCCACTGCTAGCGTGGTTGCAGCACAGATGCCTGCCCGCACCGTCAGTTGGATCTGTTGTAATTCGGCGCAATCAGATACCGCTGCAACGGATGATTTGTATAAGGCATCAACTTCATTATAGTCGTTTACAAGTTGTGTGAGTGTCTGACTGTCGGTGACGTCAGTTGAATAAACTAACCAACTTGCTGCGCCACCGCATGCATTGACACCAAATTCAAGTGCACGACACTGGTCGGGATGGTCCGCAAATGGGGTCGCCACTAAGGTGAAAATTTCTGCAGCGAGCGCACTGCGTTGCTCCTGAATCGTTTCTGCATTGATCGAACTTGGTTCTTCGAGTTCCGTTGCAATTTCCTGTTCCGGAGCAGGAGCGCAGGCAGTTAACAAAAGAATGGCCGTGGCTAACGTCAGAGCAGGTTGGAGGATATTTTTCATCATTATTTCTTCCTTGTCGTCATTGTCTCATTCAAGGTTTACCTGAATAAAAAGGGGCTCGCAAGCCCCTTTATTCGTCTTTACTTAAATTGTACTTAAAGTGTACTTAAGCAACTTTCACCATTTTACGGCGGCGTAACCAAACAAGTGGTAGGCCAAGTAAGACGATGAGAGCACCGAAGCTACCTTCGTACCACTTCTTGCTGCTGTAACGGTTTAGTTCAACCGAAGTTTGCGCTGAGCTTGAAAGTTCACCATCAGAGACAGTGACTTCAAACACCATAGTTGCAGCTGAGTTTGACTTCGGCGCAATGAAGCTAGCAGTTGCTGAAGTCGTATTGCTCATCTGTGCTGTAGGCCCGCTCACTTGACGCCAAGTGTAAGTCAGTGCATCACCGTCAGGGTCTGAACTACCCGCTGCGCTGAGGTTAACTTGATCGCCAGCACTTGCAGTGGCTGCTGAAGCAGACGCTGCTGCAACCGGCGCTGAGTTAGTTACAGTGACAGTAACCTGACCAGGCATAGTGAAACGACCTTCTTCATCGACAATGCGATAGCTGAAGGTGAAGTCGCCACTACGGCCAGAAGCAGGAGTGAAGGTCAGTTCACCGTTGCTTGCGGCTGCCGAACCTTGTGATGCTTGGGCAATGACTTCCGCAGACAGGGTTTCACCAGCACTGTTAACGACTGGCGCAAACGCTGAGTATTCAATACCTGCGTTGGCTACCGTGACGGTGCTTAGACCACGGTCAGACGTTGCAGTAAAGCCTTCAGTAAAGTCGATGCTGACTGGGCTGTTTGGTGTGCCTTCCGCAGTTAAGGTCGGTGCAACACCCATTAGACCAGCAGTACCGTCATAGTGAAGTTCAACATATGAGTCAGCAGGCGTAATGCTTAACTGGAATGCATTACCAGCCGTTACTGAACCAGTGTGCGTGTAACCGACAGTACCAGTGACATCTTCAAAACCAATGGTCGCTTCGCTTGGTAAGCTTGACGGAACACTGATGTAATTGAAGTAATGTTCGGCAGTATCTAGATTTGTCCAGTATGCGAATGAGTACTTATCATCAGAAGGAATACAGCCAGTTTCTGGTGTCCAACCTTCGCAATAACGGATTTCATTCCACTCGACGACTAACCACGATTGGCCACTCAACGTAAATACCGCAAAGTAGACGTTACCACCTAAATCGCCACCTAAGGCAAAGTCAGCCCACATCGGCGCGACGACGTTGTTTGGCGGCGTTGCATCAGGCATGGTTTGTGGGATGAACGAACCATTATGATTTTGGTCACCGAAATTCAAGAAGCCATTTGGACTTATTTGAACTTGGCCATAGTTGACACCGTTGTAGGTAATGCCGCCAACGGAGCTAACCGTCAGGCCTAAACGCTGATCGTCACAACCTGCGTCACAGTTGAATCGTTGCGGTGGACTTGCAAGGATCTCAGTCAACGAGAGACCATTCAATGATGCAGGTAAGGTTGCGGCTGTGAAGTTAGTTGACGCAGTACCTTCAACGAGTTCACCCACCCAGGTAAATGAACGCTGGTCGGCAGCAACTTCCATGCTCGAACGGTTGGCATTGATTTCGACAGCGTCAATGCTGTCAGCAAGCAAGACCACGTTCTCTGGCAATTCAACGGTAATGCTGACTTCGCCTTCGAGGTTTTCACGATTCACGCGCGAGCTGACAGAGACTGTTTCACCCGTTACAACGGCACCAGAAGTAACCGCAGTTGAGACTAATTGTGAATCGTCAGATTTCACTGCGTGAACAGCAAACGGAACGATGGCAGTCGCATAGTTACCTGACAGGTCTTCAGCAACGACTTTACTGAAGGCTTTACTTGACCGAAGTTCCAACCTTCGCGTGCGTACAAGGTGTCAACAGTGATGCTGATTTCAGCTTCGCCGTTGGCGTCAATGGTCACGCTATCCACGTCAAAGCTAACGTCGAGGTTGGTGTCGTAAGGAACAAAGCTGAAGCTCCATTCGGTCGTTTCACCCATCAGGTTAGTGATAGTGCGGTCGAATGAGCACGTTGGCGAACATGAAGTTGCTGCCAATGATGCGGTATCGAACGCAATCGCTGTACCTAACGCTGCTTGAATGTCTAAGCGACCTGCACCCATAGCAAACGGAGTTGCGCGGTCGACAGCATTTTGCATGCGTACATTTGGGTTGCTCGACGTCATTAATACGGACTTGATCTGGTAAGCATCAAGTTCTGGACGTAACTGACGCAATAACGCAGCAGCACCGGCAACATGCGGGCTTGCCATACTGGTACCAGAGATTGCACCGTAGCCTGACGCTGTATTGTAAGCAGACAGAATATTGGTGCCTGGAGCAGCGAGATCAGGCTTCAGGAACGAAGCGTCGCCATTTGGACCACGTGAGCTTGAAGCGGCCATGATATCGACGTTGTTCTGATTAATGATGGCCTGAGCAGGATTCAAGGTCGCAGTATCGCCTTCTTCCCATACATCAATGAGTGCTTCACCCGCTTCTTGGGTGATAGCTACAGTCGGTAATGTACCGTCATTGATAGTTACGCCAAAGGCACCAGCGGTGTTGTTGTATAGAATCAAACCTACTGCGCCAGCGTTTTGGACGTTAGTCGCTTTCATTTCGAAGGTACATTCGCCGCGTTGAACGAGTACGATTTGACCGTCAAACAACGCATCATCACCAAAGCTTTCACACGCTAAAGTGTTGGTGCTTTCCGCTGGTAAGCCAGCAGAAACCGGTGTCCATGGTGCAGTCACTGGTGGATCGAGGGTGAAGTTGCCACTCGCGATATTGGCACTGTAGGTCATGCCCGAAGCTTGCATCTCGGCACCAAACGTACGACCTGTTTGGGTGTTAGCAACGGCTAAGCCTGACTCAGCGCATGCTGGACAGCCGATCGTTTTATCGCCTGGACCTGAGTTACCGGCTGAGGTCACAACAACCACGTTGAGGCTTTCAAGTGCTTCAAAAATAGGTGTGTAAACACTTGAAGACGGGTGGTTACCAGCGCCGCCGCCCCATGAGTTGTTAATGACGTCAGCGCCATCAAGGAACGCATACTCAAGAGCTGCCGCAAGCTGGTTACTGAAACCACTGGCGCGGCCATCAGCACCGACGAACAAGGCTTTATAAGCCATAATGTACGAACCCGGCGCAACGCCAGAGAAGCTTAACGCTGCACCTTCATAAGTGGTGCTAACCAAGTTACCAGAACTGGTACCAGCAACGTGGGTGCCGTGACCGCTAAGGTCGTGCGGCGTTACAGTTTCTTGCGGGTGCAATGTACCAGGGTTGCTTGGTGGGAAACTGCGCGCGACAATCAGTTTGTCGTTACAGAACGTTGGTTCTGTGGTGGCACAGTAGTCATTACCAGGCAATGTTTCCGGCGCGGTAAAGCCAGCGTCAGCAAACATCGGGTGATTTGGGATAATACCGCTGTCGATAATCGCAACACGCACGCCTTGACCGGCTTCGGCACGACTTCCGACCATTTCCCACGCAAATTCTGCATTAAT
>JAMCRH010000228.1 GCA_023380515.1 Gammaproteobacteria bacterium
CCATTTATCGCCAGTTGTCACGAATCAGGTGGAGTCCCGGATCCGCACGAAAGATGGCTTGCGCTTGCAATGACAGCTGGCGCAAAACGTCTGGGTTGGAGCCACTAAAACGCACTTCCACGGCCGCTTTAACCGGCGGGCCAATTTCCATCCGCCGCAGTTGCATGCGAGCATCGGGGTGATTTGATGCGAGGTGCGCTTGGGTTTTCGCAATCAAGTTTGGCAAGACCTCCGGCGTGGTGCTACGGACAATCAGCTGCGCATAGTTTTCATGCTGCATTTCAACGATATAAGGCAAGGTAAAACGGGGCGCACCTTGACCCACCGTACTGGCAACCTGAGTCACTTCGGGTTGTTGTAACAGCCATTTTTCCGCTTTGGCACTGTCGCTGGCAGTTGCACGAATGTCTGTGCCTTGTGGATACCAAAGATCCACATAGAAAGCCGGTGTATTGGAACTAGGGAAGAAGCTTTGCTTCACTTGTGTAAAGCCAATCAGTGCAAACACCAGCAGTCCGGTCATGAGCACCATGGTGCCAATACGGAAGCGCAACGCGAAAGCAAGCAGGCTGCGGTAACTGCGATACACCCGGTTGCCATACAGTTCGGCATCGCTTGCTGCGGTTTTGATGCCTTTGCGGAACAGCCGGTCGCCTAAAAACGGGATCAGCATTAAGGCGGTAAACCAACTGAGCCCAAGTGACAATAACAACACCCAGAATAATGACCCTGCAAATTCACCGGTGGCGTCTTTGGACAAGCCAATCGGGGCAAATGCGAGAATCGCGATAACCGTTGCACCCAGCAATGGCCAGGCATTCTGCCGCAGCACATGCTGTGCCGCGCGCAAGCGACTTTGTCCACGCTGAACGCCGACAAGCATACCTTCAGTAATCACAATGGCATTGTCGACGAGCATTCCGAGGGCAATAATTAAAGCACCGAGGGAAACCCGATGAAGGTTAATCCCCAGCAGATACATGAAAATAAAGGTACCAAGAACGGTGAGCAGCAGAACGAAACCGATCAGGAAGCCACTGCGTAAACCCATGGTGAGTAATAGCGCGACAATGACTATCACCACGGCTTGCGCCAGATTCAGCAAGAAGCCAGAAACGGAACGGTCTACTTCTTCCGGTTGGTTGTAAATAATATCGAGCTGCATACCCACTGGTGTGTTGGCTTCAAGTTCGGCGAGGCGCTGATTAAGCGCTGTGCCGACTTCCACGACGTTAACATTGCGAGCAAACGAGACACCAACCCAGAGCGAAGGCTGTTCATTAAAGCGCAACACGTGAGACGGAATTGGTTGCAACTGGCGATAAATGGTTGCTACGTCGCCTAAGTAAATTTGCTCGCGAGCGCCTGGGTTACTAATGATTAGGGTACTTAGTTGCTCGACCGAGGTGAATTCACCGCTGGTCTCAAAGCGAACTGCATGATCGCCAAGGCGCACGCGGCCAGCATTGGACACGGTGTTTTGGGTTGCTAAGAGTTCGTAAATACGTTGCGGTGGAATCCCGAGGTTGGCTAAGCGAGCACGTGAGACCTCGGCAACGACTTGCTCTTGTTGCATGCCACTAATAATGACTTTGGCGACACCCGGAACCAGCGCGAGCTCGCGTCGGAGGTATTTGGCGTGATCCTTGAGCGCAGGTAAATCATAGCCGTCGCCCGTGAGTGCGAGCAGGACGCCAAAGACGTCGGAGAAATCGTCCTTGACCATGACCGGGCCTGCTCCGGGAGGCAGATTGCGGGCTTGGTCATTTACTTTCCGGCGCAGCTCGTCCCAAATTTGCGGAATTTGATGAGAACGATAAGTGTCTTTAACTTCCACCATGATTTGCGCTTGGCCGGGCATCGACGTTGAGGTGATATGATCGATGTATTCCAATTCTTGCAAGGCATTCTCTAACGGAACAGTGACTTCTTCCTCGACTTGTTGCGCAGAAGCACCTGGATAGGGAGCAATGACTAACGCCTGCTTAATGGTGAATTCAGGATCTTCGAGACGACCCAAGCTTTGTAGGGCGATGAAGCCACCAATCAGCAGAATAAATAACAGGATCCAAGACGTGGTTGGCCGTTCAATGCTATAACGAGCAAGGTTCATGCTTACAATCCTCGCTCACGAATCCAAGGCCGCACTATTTGTCCTTCGTGAAGTTGATGGACACCAGCGATCACCACATGTTCTCCGGGTTCGAGGCCTTGGAGAATGACGACGTCACTGCTCGTTGCCGTACCAATGGTGACCCGGCGAGCGCTCAAGCGGCCGCGATTTTCCTGTGCATCGGGCGTATAAACCCAGACCATTCGTATTTGTTCGTCGAGCGCAGAGCCCGGCGGCGAGAATAATGCAGCAATAGGGACACTAATGCGATGTTGCTCTTGTGGTAATACTTGGGCGGCGTCGATCACGACGGTCGCGGTCATGCCCGGCAAGATATTTCCTTCCGCCGGTTTCGGCAGGGTAAACACAACCCGATAGGTATTGGTCGCTGGGTCGGCTATGCGATCCCATTCCCGAATTTGTCCTTGATAGACATGGTTAGGCAATGAGTCAAAAATAATATCGGGCTGATAATCGGTGTCGCGACGCACCTGCGCGAACAGCCGTTCGGGCACTTGAATGCTAACATCGATCATGTCGTCGACGTGGAGGGTGACGACCGGTTGTTGCGGACCGACGTTCTCGAATAACTCCACGTGTAAATTGGCAATGACCCCATTAAATGGCGCGCGCAGGCGGGTATAGCCGACGTTCGCATTGGCGGTATTGAGGTTAGCTCGAGCCACTGCTAACTCGGCACTTGCTTCGTCGAATTGAGCTTGGGAAATAACATTTTGGGTGATGAGTTGGGCCAACCGATCATATTGGGCTTGCGCGAGTTCGGCGCGCGCCCGAGCTTGCGCTGCGGCAAGTTCGTAATCAGTTGGGTCAAGTGCCGCGATTAAGTCACCTTGTTTTACTTCGTGACCTGGGCGCCACGGCAACTCGGTGACTTCGCCACCCACCCGAAAGGTCAGGTCGGCTGTTTGCGTGGCCGCAACTACGGCCGGGAAGCGTCGAATTTCACTGTCGGCGCTGGCGCCAACCGTGAGGAGCTGCACCGGACGCGGCTGTTCAACTACCTCAGCAGCTGGATCTGGAGCGCAGGCGCTAAGGAACAACACAAGAAAAACCCAATTCAAGTGACGAGCGAAATATGAACGAGCTTGCGACACATGGACTCCTTAAAATACAGCCGGTGGCGGCCAACGTTCGGGTGCGAACGTTAGCGATAGCAATTGACGTAAGTATAGGATGCAAAAATATAAAGTTATATTAAAATAAATTAGTCATTTCATTAAATTTAACTTAACGAATTAGTCATGAAAATTTGGCCTTTACGGGTTCTTACCCAAGTTGTCGAAAGTGGCAGTTTACAAGCTGCCGCCAATACACTGCATCGCACTGCACCGGCTTTGAGCTTGACCTTGAGTAAACTTGAAGACGACGTTGGTTTCGCCATCCTCGATCGCAGAGGCTATCGGTTGCAGTTAACCGCCGAGGGCCAGCAGTTTTTGCGTCATGCCTACGAATTGTTGCGCCAACATGACCGTCTCAACTCGGTCGTGGCGCAATTGCGTGACGGCGCTGAGCCGCAACTTCATATAGGTTATGACTATTCCTGTAATCCGGACTTTCTATTACCCGCAATCCACCAAATTCAGCAGGCTTTTCCAGTGACAGAAGTGGTCGTGACGGGGCACTCGCAGTTACAAGCGCTGCAGCATGTCCGTGAAGGCAAGATTGAGTTAGCACTAACCCCGTGGTTGCCGACCTTTCAACAAATGGCCGACTTCGAAAGTTTACGCGTCGGTGAGTTTCAATTGGTCGTGTTGATGGCGCGCCGACTTGTGGAGCAACATGGGATGCCGACCACTCGCAATGCCTTGAGTGAAATACCACACTTGCTGCCAAAAGAATTGAATATGGGCATTAGCCCGGAGCAAATTTATCGCTTGTCGGGCAGCTCGCGGCTGCGCGTCAATGACGCTCATACCATGGTCCAGTTTCTCCGGTCGGGGGTTGGCTGGGGCATTATTCCCCGCGATTTGGTGCGTCAGTCGTTGGCGAAAGGTGAGCTAGTTGAGATCGATATCCCTGGCTTTCTTGATCATATTCATGCGGAAATCCACTTGGTGAAATTGGCGAGCACGCAGTTGGGCCCTGCTGGTAGCTTATTGTGGGAAAGTTTTATTGCGCAAGAGCATCATTGTTAGCTGCGTTTTTACCCAACTGTCACGGCAATGACATAAAACTGCCATATAATTAAAAAAAATTAAAAACTACGGAGCGACTTATGTCTGAACCTCAGACCACAACAGCAAACGAAAACAGCATTCCCTTTCGCGACGCATTGCGAATTTGGTGGAAAATTGGCTTATTAAGCTTTGGCGGACCCGCCGGACAAATTGCCTTAATGCATCGGTTGATTGTCGAAGAAAAGCAGTGGTTGAGTGAAGCGCGCTTCTTGCATGCACTCAATTATTGCATGTTGCTGCCGGGGCCAGAAGCACAACAGTTGGCGACCTACGTCGGTTGGTTGTTGCACGGTGTTAAAGGCGGTTTGGTTGCCGGTTTATTGTTTATATTGCCCGGCGCCGCGATGATCCTCGGCCTGTCCTGGGCTTATGTGCTGCTTGGTGATGTTGGTGCTGTTGAAGGCTTGCTGTTTGGCTTAAAAGCCGCGGTGCTGGCGATTGTCGCTCAAGCTATGTTGCGGCTGTCACAAAAGGCGCTTAAGCATGGCGTTGCGATTGCGCTCGCCATAGCTGGGTTTCTAGCGTTGTTTGTGTTCTCCTTACCGTTTCCTGTGGTGGTGATCGGTGCCGGCGTGCTGGGTTGGTTTCTTGCCCGTCATTGGGACTCGCAAGCACCGGCTGCGGCAGACATTGATGTGGTTGTGCGACCCGGAACAAAACGTGCGGCAATTGTCGCTGCAGCGTTATGGTTAGGCACGCTGGTTGCCTTGTTGTTGCTGTTTGGAGACGGTTCGGTATGGACCCAAGTCGCATTGTTCTTTTCAAAGCTTGCGGTTGTCACCTTCGGTGGTGCCTATGCAGTGCTCGCATATGTTGCTCAACAGGCGGTGGAGAACTATGGCTGGTTATATCCGGGGGAAATGCTGGATGGCTTAGGATTAGCGGAAACCACGCCGGGTCCATTGATTTTAATTACTCAGTTTGTCGGTTTTTTAGCAGGCTTTCGTGACGCCACGGGAATGCATCCTTTGCTTGGGGCGACACTTGCGGCACTATTGACCACTTGGGTGACGTTTTTACCCTGCTTTGTGTGGATTTTTGCTGGCGCGCCTTACGTTGAAAAACTGCGTGGTCAACCTCGTCTGAGCGCTGCGCTTGGCGCAATTACCGCAGCCGTGGTCGGGGTCATCGCCAACCTCGCATTATGGTTCGCCTTGAATTATCTCTTTGCTGAACAAGTCACCTTTAGTGGTTTCGGTATGCAGGTTTTACTGCCCGATATATACAGCTTCGATATCTATGCCATGGTCTTAACAGCCGCCGCATTATTTTTGATTCTTGGGCGCAAAGTCGGCCTGTTCCCTTTGTTGGGCATAATGTCGGTTGCGGGAATTGGTGTTCAGTATTTCTTTTAATTCTGAGATGTGGCAAAACTTTGCGTTATGTCATTGCGCCGGCGGCCAGCTCCCGCTACTATTTTTTTATCGAAGTGGACACAGTGAAGTTAACGTTTGGCACATTTAAAGGACTTTTATCACGCACTCATTCACGCGCTGAAAAACCTAATTCCGATTATTGCGGTGGTTTTGATTTTTCAGGCGTTGGTCTTACGTACCGTCCCTGACAATAGCGTCAGCATGGCCATTGGTATTGCCATTGTGGCCATTGGTGTGGCGCTCTTCTTACAGGGCCTCGAACTGAGTATCTTTCCGGTGGGCAAAAGCCTATCGAATCAATTTGCTCGTAAAGGTTCGGTGCCTATCCTTTTGGCGTTTGGTTTTGCGCTTGGCTTCTCTGCGGTAGTAGCAGAGCCAGCTTTAATTGCCGTGGCGCAACAAGCACAAGACATCAGCGGTGGTCGCATTGACGCACTAACTCTGCGCTTGATTGTCGCCACGTCGGTTGGATTAGTGGTTGCGCTCGGGGTCTTTCGAACCATATTTGGTTATCCACTGCAGTGGTTCATGATTATTGGCTACATCTTGGTTGTGATCGTGACCTATTTTGCACCGGAAGAGATCGTTGGTTTAGCCTATGACTCGGGTGGCGTCACAACTAACATTGTAACCGTGCCATTAATTGCGGCGCTCGGGATTGGCCTTGCGTCATCGATTCGGGGTCGCAATCCGCTCATTGACGGCTTCGGCTTAGTTGCGTTAGCGGTCATGGTGCCGATGATCTCGGTGCAAGTTTACGGCATTATTGTGTTCAGTGGTGCTGAGCCAGACACCACAGCGGAAATGGTCATGAGCGCAGACACCCAAGTCGCGACCGGCTTCTTGGCGGCGTTGATGGATCTGCTGGAGATGTTCCGAGACGTTCTACCCATTATCATTACCATTCTCTTTTTCCAGTATCTGATTTTACGCCGACCATTGGCAAACCCGCGGCGGGTGCTGTTGGGCTTTTTGTTGGTGATTTTTGGCTTATATGCCTTCGTCGTTGGTTTACTGCTTGGGCTGTTTTCA
>JAMCRH010000229.1 GCA_023380515.1 Gammaproteobacteria bacterium
GATGCCGAATTTATTTTCCTCTGGATAGCCTTTAATGCGGCGTACACCAGCCAACATGCAAACGATGAGCGGTTCACCGAACGTGATACCTTTGATGGGTTCTTGCAGCGCATTGTTGGGTTTGACAGTGATAAAGCGCTCTACCAGATCATTTGGAAGCACTACCCTTCTGTGATCCGTTCGCTCATGGACAATCAGTATGTGTTCCAACCTTACTGGGACTGCATGAACAAGCCTGAGCCTGATAACAGTTGGCAAGAAAGCTTCTCAGCTGCCAAGCGAGCCAGCCATAAAGCCTTGGCGGAGCAAAACGTGAGCACCAGTTTAAGCATTGTACTGAGTCGTTTATACACTCTACGCAACCAACTCGTGCACGGTGGCGCGGCCTGGAATGGCCAGCTTAACCGCACTCAGCTAAAAGACGCCGCTAACCTACTAGCCCATATTGTCCCTATTGTGCTGCGCCTTATGATGGAGCACGGCAGCGAACACTGGGGCGATGCCACATACTTTCTCGTAGACTAAGGTTTTGGAGGGTAATGAAGGGTTGTTCGAATCTACTAGGACGCACCAGATACTGAAAAGCCCCGTTACGCAAGTGACGGGGCTTTTTGTTTTGAGGCTTAATAGACTTGGATTGTTTGTCTGCTCAGCCCACCCGACCATAACGTTTTACATATAGCAGCGGCAGTAAAATCCCCTACACTTGCGTTTTATCTTTCGGTTATTATCAACGTGCCATTTAACCGTACCATTAGCCTACATATTATCGTCATTATTGCTTTTGCAATCGTTCTCAACGAGTTGCTCCTCGCGCCATTTAAGCTATGGTTGCAGCAGGAGCAGCGCAGTGAAATGCATCAAAGCGCGACCAATCTTAATAGCTTTATTCTTAACGAGTTAAGCGAACCGATTTACATTTCCATAGGCATTGCGACCTACATTAGCAGCAATCGCGGGGAAATTGATTCTGAGCCGCTGGATCATTGGCTCGAATCGTTGTTTGCCCACACCCGCCATACTCGAAACATTGGTGTGGCGCCTGACAACGTGCTGCAATACCTTTATCCGAAAGCCTTGAACCAGCAAGCACTGGGTTTGCGCTACGCTGATATACCTGACCAGTGGCCGATGGTGCAGCGCATCATGCAAACTGGACAAAGCCAACTGCAAGGGCCTATTAATCTAGTGCAAGGCGAACGTGGTTTTGCGTTTCGCCAGCCCATCTTCGTTGACGGCCGCTATTGGGGGTTAGTCAGCACCATTATCAATTTAGATTCAGTCAACCAAAGCATTGCTCAGCATTTCTCTTCTTCCCCCCACGCGCTGTCTATTTACAACCAAGCGGGAGAGCTATTTTATTCCAACACCGAAAACGCCCAACCGCAACGTATGCAAACCCTTGATTCGATTCGAGTTGAGCAACGTATTCCGCTGCCGGAAACGTATTGGCAAGTGGTGGTTGAAGGGCCACTGAACGCTCAAGCAATCATGATCGCTCGATTGCTTGGCGCCTTAACACTGATTACTTTTATGCTCTTTGGATATACCCTATGGCATAAAACACGGCGTGCGCAAGCAGAACGGGCACAAGTTCAAGCCCATAAGGCGCAATTTTTGGCAGCTGTTAGTCATGAGTTAAAAACGCCACTGACCGTGATTCAAGGCAGCCTAAGCTTGCTTCAACACCCTGATATTCACCCCGATAAAAAGCAGCAAGCATTACAAGCAGCGCTTAAACAGCAACAACGTTTGAGCCATTTAATTTATGACCTGCTGGACTTTAATCTCGCCCTGAATAAGCAGCTACGGATAGTAAGCCAGCCCACACCCTTGATTCCCCTGCTGAACACTATGGTCGAACGTTTTACGCCACGCTTTGAGCAAGCGAACATTCGTTTCAGATTAGAATATCAAGGGGGTATCCAGCCGGTGCTGATCACTGATCCGGCACGTCTTGAGCAAGTATTACGTCACTTGCTGGATAACACCCTTAAATTTTGTCGTTCGGGTGACACGGTGGAAATAGCCCTAGACGTTGCAGAGCTAGTGACTATTAGCTTGCGCGACACAGGGCCGGGTATTCCCAATACATTCACTCAACCTAATTTAGAGCTTTTTTTACAACATGATGGGTCAGATTCTAGACAGCAAGGCGGGACTGGATTAGGGTTAGCATTATGTCGTGAAATTATCGCTTTATTAGACGGTGAGATGCATATTTGCGCCTCTCCAGCAGAGGGCTCATTAATACGCATGACATGGCCGTTGCGATTGCTTCAGCCTGCCGAGCACAAGGAATAGAATGCCTATGACAGAGCAAGAACGCCGTCGTCTGCAAGCCCTGATTCAAACCAAGCTGTTAGATACTGATGTAGACCCCCGTTTTGAACGCATTACTCAGCTCGCACGCCAAGTTTTCGATGTGCCTATCGCCCTGATTAGCTTATTAGATAGCTCACGCCAATGGTTCAAATCTAAACAAGGTATCGACATTCAGCAAACACCACGCTGCCATGCGTTTTGCCATTATGCAGTCGAGGCGGACGCTGAGTTAGTCGTGCCAGACGCTAAGCTAGATCCGCGTTTTGTACATAACCCCTTGGTCACTGGCGCGCCGCATATTCGCGCTTACGCAGGTGTTCCTATTCACAGCCCCGACGGTTTTGCACTGGGCACCTTATGTATTATCGATACCAAACCGCGCCATTTCGACACCCAGCAATTACGTTACTTGCAGGATCTTGCTCATTGGGCCGAAAGTACCATTAAAGCGGACTACATGACCAAGCATGTCCGCGAACTCGAGCAGCTTCGCTCTGATTCCAGTTATCAGGCGCGCATGAACGACCTAAAAGCTAAGCTTGCTTTGCATCGAGATAATCCGCAACAAGGGGCAGCGCTAAAGGAGCATTTTAACTACATAGTTAAGGCCTGTGCCAAAGTCATGGGGTTAAGCAACTGCAGTATTTGGCTAGGTAGCACAGCCGATAACATCATCTGTCAAGCGAGCTATGATGCCGCTAACAAGTGCTTTGAGCATGGTGCTACCTTGGCGTACGAATCCAACATGCCCTATTGGCAACACTTAGTTGAGCACGGTGTGCTGGTCGTCCACGATACCCAACAACGTCCGGCTGCACTTGCAACATTGCAACAATCCTATCTCGAACCTAATCATGTTACCGCGTTGCTCGACGTTTTAATCGTCGACGAAACTGGCTTTAAAGGGTGCTTATGTTTTGAAATACGCCATCAACCACGCGAATGGACTGATGCGGAAATTAGTTTCGCCAGTGATATTGCCAATCTAATCACCACGCTGTTGATAGCTGCGCGGCAAAGAGAAGCGGCGGCAGAATCAGCCCAGTTAGCTACGACCTTATCAACTATCATGGAAGCTGCGGTGGACGTCGCTATCATCGCAACCGACTGCGATGGGCTGATTCATACCTTTAATCGCGGCGCTGAAACCATGCTTGGGTATCGCAGTGAGGAGGTCATCCAGCAAGCCATCCCTACACATTTTCACGACCCAGATGAACTTGCGGAGGTTGCGCGACAAATTAGTACGCAGTGCCAAATCGAAGCTGGGTTCGACATATTTAAACACGCCGTAAATTCCAGCGAGCTCAATCATCGTCACTGGCGGTATATCCGTAAAGACGGCAGTGTTATTCAGGTATTGCTAAAGCTTTCAGCTATGCTAGATACAGACGGTCAGGTTACCGGCTACTTAGGTATTGCGATAGATGTTGAAGACGAGCTAAACGCACAGCGCGAGCTTCAACTCCAAGAGTCGCGCTTACGTGCGCTGTTTGAGTTGTCGCCTGTGGGCATTGCGTTAAATGACTTTGAAACTGGGCAGTTTCTCGATGGTAACCCTAAATTACTCGAGCCCACAGGTTACACCGAAGCTGAATTTAAAGCGTTAAGTTATTTCGACCTGACACCCCCGGAGTATTTCGAAAAGGAAAAAGAAATGCTGGTGTCGATGGAACAAACTGGCCGCTATGGTCCGTTTGAGAAGGAATATATTCGTAAAGACGGGTCGCGCTACCCTATTCTTCTCAATGGCGTAGTCGTTGAAGATCAAGATGGGCGGAAGCTGATTTGGTCAATTATTGAAGACATCAGCGAACGTAAGCACTTAGAAAGTTTGAAAAACCAGTTTATATCTACCGTGAGCCATGAATTGCGAACGCCGCTTACCTCAGTATCTGGCGCTCTAGCGTTGTTACAGTCAGGTCGACTTGGGGAAATGTCACCAAAAGCGAGTAATATGCTTAATATTGCCGCCAATAACAGTAAACGTTTAATTAGCTTAATTAACGACCTGCTGGACTTTGAAAAGCTTGCTTCAGGCAACATGAATTTTGATTTTCAACTTCACTCTGCAGAGCGCCTGATTCGTGCTGCGTTGGATGACAACAGTACCTATGCGGCACAACACGGCATTGACATTCATTTGCGGCCTCTGCCTGAAGCCATAGACAGCGCGCAAGTTTATGTCGATGAGCAGCGATTCCAGCAAGTGATGAGCAACTTAATCTCGAATGCGGTGAAGTTCTCGCCAGAGGGTAGCTCTGTTGAGATTACGGTTACCCCGCTTCCGCAAGGGCTTCGGGTTTTAGTTTCAGATCATGGCCCTGGTATTCCAGAAGAGTTTCGTAATCGTATTTTTAAGCGCTTCCAACAGGCGATGCACGAGGGTAAAGCCACGAAGTCTGGCACAGGCCTTGGCTTGGCGATTACCCGAGAGCTGGTTGAAGCGATGCATGGCAAAATTGACTTCGTATCTACGGTTGGTGAAGGCAGCTGTTTTTACTTCGACCTGCCTCTACGCCGTGTAGACACATCAAGTGCCGCGCCTGCATGCGCACACCAACGCGCAGCCTTGGTGATTGAGGACGACTTGAGCGTTTGCGAAGTGCTTGCTGAAATGTATCTACGTGAAGGCTTCGATGTAAGAACCGCAACGACGATACACGCAGCTCGCGAATTAATTCATCGTCAGAGCTTTCAGCTGATTAGCTTAGATCTCAAATTACCTGACGGCAAGGGGCTCGACTTCCTGCATGAAATTCGTGCAAGCGAACTTAACGCCAGTGCTAAAGTGATCATCATCTCGGGTCAGCCCAATGAAGGCAGTTCACCTGCGAATTATCGCAGCGCGCAGTTAGATTGGTTAATTAAACCTGTACCAGAAGATTTGTTGACCAAAACCATCGATCGACTTCTGGGCCAATCGAACCAATTACGAATTTTACACGTTGAGGACGACACTGACTTGAGTCAAGTGGTGAGCTCTATGTTAGGTGAAACCTTTAAAGTCAAACATGCGCGCAGTGTATATAACGCACAGGAACTCATGCGCCAGCACAAATTTGACATCGTACTCCTTGATATCGGTCTGCCTGATGGTTCTGGTGCTAGCTTGATCCCCGAGATAAAAGCGATGAACGCAGACTGCGCTATCGTCATTTTATCAGGTCAACACCTACCGGACTCAAAGTCGATGGCGATTCATGACGTGCTATTAAAAACAGATCTACCAAGCCTTAATTTAACTGACAAATTGTACCGCGCACTCAAAACAATAAAAGGTGATGCCTCGTGACTCAACATTTAACTATTGTATATGCGGAAGATGACCCTGATATCCAGATGATTGCATCAATGGCGCTTGAAGACATTGGAGGCTTCAATGTGCACTTATGCAACAATGGTGAAGAAGCGGTACAGCTATTAACCACGGGCCAAGTTAAACCAAACTTGATTCTACTTGACGTCATGATGCCGCAAAAAGATGGACCTACCGCCTTGCTGGAATTGCAATCTGCAATGGGGAACGATTTACCGCCGGTGGTATTTATTACCGCCAAAGCATCGGCAAGTGAAGTTGAACGTTTAATAGCCCTAGGCGCACAAAGTGTGATTACTAAGCCTTTTGACCCCATGACTCTGGCTGATGAAGTTGCCTCATGCTGGGAGAATGCAAGCCGTGACTAAGCCGTCAAGTGTGAGATTGAGCGAAAAATTAGCCGCTTTGCGAGTTAAATATGTCGCCCAGCTGCAACAGGACTTTCCGCTGCAAACCGCCTGCCTTCAAGACACGCCTAGTACTGAACAAAGGCATGAACTGCAACGCTACTTACATAGATTAGCTGGGTCTGGTGGAAGTTACGGGTTGGCACGAATATCTAGTTTGAGTAAAGCGGCTGAACTGATACTGCTAGAGCAGGCTAATTCTGAGACATTAGAGACCACAACATTAAATACATTGCGTGGACTGGTGCTTGAATTAGGGAACGAAGTTATCGCCGCAGACACGCCTGCTCCTATCCGAACCGCTGCATTACCCCAAGAATCCTCAATGGAGGATGTCCTGGCACCGAGCATATGGATACTGGACGATGACACCTTATTACTGGCGCAACTGGCTGAACAATTAAGTAGCTTCGGATTCCGTGTTGCCACTTTTGCAAACTTCGAGCACATGGTTGCTGCTTGGACTCGTAATACACCAGACTTTCACTTTCATGATCATTAT
>JAMCRH010000230.1 GCA_023380515.1 Gammaproteobacteria bacterium
TATCAAATAAACTCATGCAGATCTAGCCCGGAATCATTGTCATGGCCATTGAACCATTGAATACTGATGCATTGAATGTACAAACTCTTTTACAAGTCTTGGCAGAGCATACCTCACATCTATACTCCACTGACTCCGTTGCGCAGTGGCTGACGCTCGCCATTGCGATTTTGGTCGCTCTCTACACACGCAGACGCATGCTACTGAAGCTGAACGAATCTGGCAGTGCCAGCCAAGGTTTGCGGCGCATGACCTATCGCGTGTTAGAGAGAATACTTTGGCCAATTAGCATGTTAATTGTTCTCGCGTTTGGGCGTTTTATTATTCAATTGTGGCAAGCAGAAACACCGATCCTTAATCTCTTGGTACCCCTAACCAGCTCATTTGCAGCCATTCGTTTAATCGTCTATTTCTTACGTAAATCAATCAAAGGTGGGCCGCTCTTAAAAGCATCAGAAAGCTTCATCGCCGGACTTATTTGGGTAATCGTCGGGTTGTATTTACTCAATTTATTACCGCAAGTTGTTACGGCGCTCGACTCTGTTGGGGTGAATTTGGGCGATTTTCGCCTGTCGATCCTCTCGGGCCTGAAGCTATTTTTCCTAATTATTATTGCCTTAACCATTGCTGGGTGGGTTTCCCACTTGCTCGAAGTTCGCCTTGCCGAATCGAAAGCCTTAAACGCAAGTGCTCGTGTTGGCTTAATCAAAACGATAAAGTTCGCCCTGATTACTATCGCCGTGCTCGTCACCTTGAGTTCGGTTGGCTTTGATATGTCCACCTTCGCGGTGTTTGGTGGGGCACTCGGTGTCGGTATAGGCTTTGGTTTACAGCGTATTGCTGCAAACTTCATTTCTGGCTTTATTGTGATTTTTGACCGCTCCATCAAGCCCGGCGATGTCATTACAATCGGTGAACAATTTGGTTGGGTGCAAGAGCTACGCTCTCGCTACATTGTATTGCGCAACCGTGAAGGCGTTGACACACTAATTCCAAATGAAAATCTGATCACGTCTGACGTGATTAATTGGAGTTATGCCGATACCAACACACGAATTAAGATTAATGTCGATATCAGTTACGATGACGACCCCGAGGAAGCGATTCGTATTATGGAAGAATGTGCGTTGGTATGTGAACGAGTGTTGAAAAGTCCCGCCCCGGTCGCGCGACTGATAGATTTTGGTGATAATGGGATCCAAATGCAGTTACGGGTTTGGATAGCGGACGCTGAAAATGGTTTTGAGGGTGTTCGCTCGCCGATTAAAATCGCCATATTAAAGCGTTTCCGCGATGCGGGCATTACCATTCCATTCCCGCAACGCGATTTGCATGTGAAGTCACTCACACCGGATGTGCTCGAATCGCTTGAGCGACTCATTCAGCGCCAGCAAAAAGAGGATGAAAGCGAGCGCTAACTAGCGCTCACTCACCTCAAGTTGAATTTTGGTCACATCCAAAGCACCTTGCTCTAATACCGCATTGAAATCTCGGAACAGGAGTTGCTCAATGTGAGTGTAAGCACCATAAATTCGATTTAAGCAGTGCGCTTGGTTTCGGCCTTGGAGTTTGCCGACGTAAAGCAAATTATCGGCCAACTGAATCGCTTTCTCCCAATCCAACTGGGCTTCATCAACACCGTATAATGGCAATAACACTGTGCCAATCGTGCCTTGCACAGCAATGGCTTCTCCATTGAAGCGTACTGGCTCAGAATTCAGGGCAAGCAGAACGTCTTCTGTCAGTTCTGCGGCGACAGCAGAATTTTCACACGGTGCGTAAATCAGAAACTCTTCGCCACCCCAACGAATGACCTCGGCGTGCTCACCACTCACTCGCTTGAGGCGCAACGCTATCTCACGTAAGACTTCATCGCCGGCGGCGTGACCCAGCGTGTCGTTAATTTGTTTGAAGTGGTCGAGATCGAGCAGCATCAATACACTTGGCGGTGCTTGCTCGAGCTGGCTGCGTTTTTGCATTAAATTTTGAAAGTGTCGGCGATTGCCTAAGCCGGTTAGAGGATCGAGCAACGCCTGTTGATGTAGGCGGCGATTGGCCTCATTCAATTGCTGGTTGGTTTTTCGTGAAGCACGATAACCCATGGCGATCACAATTAGGACGAGCGCCATGACCAGAACTGCGAGGACACTGATTCCGCGCAGCAACCGCGTGTTTTGCAACTGCTGTTCGTGTAATTGATTTTCCTGACGCAACAAGGTGATCTGCTGGGCTTGATCGTGTGCTTCATAGCGTGCTTGCATTTCTGCCATAAGTTGTTCGCGGTCCGAACGGAAAATACGCTGACGCACTTCATGAAGTTCGAGCAGTGTTGTCGCCTGCTGTTCAAACTGGCCCGCTTCACGGTATGCTAGCGCTAAGTAATAAAGTAATTCCGCTTCATCGCGACCGCTGCCACTACGGGTGATTTCTTCACGAATAGCCAGCATACGCGCTATACCAGCCTCGTAATTACCGCGTTTCACTTCAATATCGGCAAGATTAAATTCGACGAATTGTAACTCGCGATTGCGCTCTTGATCTTGTGCGATAGTTCGAGCCTCGAGCAGCAACGTTTCCGCCGCTGCAAAGGCCTCATCGCGGATGAGCTCCGAGGCGATATTATTGCGCGCAATAATTTGAATACGAACTTCGTTTAACTCTTCCGCCCAACGCATTGCCTCGCGGTAAGACTCAATCGCCTCTGCTCGCGTTGCGATATTGCCAAGCACGTAACCTTGAATTAAGTATAAATCGGGTAAGCGATGATGAACCTGATAACGCAAGCCTTCTTCGATGGCCGAA
>JAMCRH010000231.1 GCA_023380515.1 Gammaproteobacteria bacterium
AAGCGCCAGGGTTGGGTAAGCCGGTGCTGGTGCTGCGTGAGGTGACCGAGAGGCCAGAGGCGGTAGAAGCTGGGACAGTGCGATTAGTCGGAACAGACCGCAATAGAATCATAACATCTGTTGTGCATCTGCTGGATGATAAAGAGGAATATGCGCGGATGTCGCATTCCACCAACCTGTATGGTGATGGGTTAGCCGCTATAAAGATTATAGAGGCACTGATGGCATGATTGAACATGGTGGAACGATTGCATTTTGCGCAATGGCCCTAGAATGCCGATAGTCACGATTTTGGTTTTTTGAAAAAAGAGTGAGATGCGGTTAAATAATCCAAGAATGTTGCGGTGGAATGAAGTAAGTATAATTTCACTTTAAGGTATGGCACAGATTATGTTATCATGAACGGCTTGACGCTGCAATGGCTGCTGCACAAACGGACTAGCACCTTGACGGAAGGATCGTTGCGAGCGCGCTTTGCGACGGGTGCTTTTTGGTCGTTGGTGGGCGCCATAATCTCGCAAGGTTTGGCACTAGTCACATCAATTATTGTTGCTCGTGTGCTAGGACAAGTTGGTTTCGGTGAGTTTGGCATTATCAATAGCACAGTCGGCTTATTTGGTGTGTTTGCAGGACTAGGGCTAGGCATGACCGCTACCAAATATGTGGCCGAATTTCGTATAAAGGATACTGTACGAGCAGGTCGCATTATTGGACTCTCAACCTTAGTCACAACATTCTCTGGTAGTGTTCTTGCCTTGGTTCTGTTTGCTTTGGCACCGGTATTGGCAACGCAAACACTCAACGCGCCACAATTGACCAATGAACTGCGATTAGCCTGTGGGCTGTTGTTCTTTAACGCCCTCAGTGGGGCACAGATCGGCGCATTATCTGGGTTTGAGGCGTTCAAAGTCGTGGCGCTGGTAAACATATTGCGTGGATTTCTCAATTTGCCGTTGGTGATAGGCGGAGTTTTTTTGTTTGGATTGCCGGGTGCGGTCGGAGCGACGGTGTTGGTAGCTGCGTTGGGCTGGTTGATCAATCAAGGGGCGCTCCAACAAGAATGCAAGCGAGCTGCTATCAACATAACGTACCGGAGTGTAAAAATAGAATGGCAAATACTGTGGAAGTTCTCACTTCCAGCCGTCTTGGTTGGTGCTATGACTGGCCCGATCACATGGCTAGCTAATGCAATTTTGGTCAGTAGACCGAATGGCTATGCTGAGATGGGTGTGTTTAACGCTGCTAACCAATGGCGTTCAGCGCTTGTCTTAATTCCGACTGCATTGAGCCAAGTAGTCTTACCTATTCTTTCTAATCTTTATGGTCAGCAGGCCTTTGTCAGCTATCGCAAGGTCCTATGGATTAACCTATTGTTGGTTACCTTGACCAGTTTGGTCATTGCTATTCCCATCATGTTAAGCTCAGAACTGATAATGTCAACCTACGGATCTGGCTTTGCACAGAAAGGCTCAGTTCTCATACTTATCGTGCTAACCACTATCATATCTTCCTCTACCGGCGTAGTCGGGTCAGTAATTACAAGTACTGGGAAGATGTGGCATGGCTATGCACTTAATGTGATCTGGGCTTTGAGCCTTATTACATTCACATTGATATTTATAGATAAAGGTGCATTTGGGCTCGCATTAGCATATTTACTGTCATATGTTGTGCATTTCATCTCTGTCTCCACGTATGTAATGAGCGTGCTAAAAAATCATGATGCCTTCTGTGCCACAATGGGGGATTCTGTTGGCGAAATCAGACATTGGATGGGGCAAGAGCGGCAAATGAAGAAATGCATTCATGAACCGGAGACCGATCAGACAAGTAGTCCCAAAAGCGGTGCAGGTTAATAGCCGCAGCCGTCGCCACTTCTTGAAGTGCCGTTTTCGCGAGCCCGATGTAGCGAGTGGAACGCATCTCGAACGCTCTAACACCTTGTGAGATCGTGCCCTCAATGCCAGCGCGTGCACGATATTCCTCCTTGAATTCCGCAGTGTTTTGGTGATTGCGTGCATACTGTATCGCCTCGTGTTGTTGCCGCGGTCGTAATTGCATCGTCCGTCCTTCTGTTTTGTGTCGTGTGCACAGCGTGCGAGCGGTACACGGGCCACACACGGTCTGTGAGAACCCGACATTGATGACACGGTTGCCCGTTCGATCCTTGCCGTTCTCAAGCCACCGCATGGATGGTTGTCCCATCGGGCAGGTCACTTGTTTCGCATCCCAATCGACCTTGAACTGGGAGAGGTCGAATCCCGTCTTCTCGCGGGCCTGCCACGACACATTTTGAATCTTTGTGGCTGGACCCACCACATCGATGTGGTGCAGCTGTTTGGCCTCCACCATGACGTCTGCACCCACATAGGCTGCATCCACCAGGTGACGACTTGGCGCAATGCCCTTTCGGTCAAGATCAGCCTGAATGATCGGAATGGCCTCTATATCCTGTTGCGGCGCTATCTCGGTTTTGACATGTGTGATGACATGCAACGCTTCACCTTCGTTGCAAGTCTCAGTGATGTGTACCTTGTAACCGATCCAGTCATGATCGTTGTGGCGGGCGAAATGGGCTTCGCTGTCATAGGGTGACTCAATATGCTGGGTTGCGGGTGGTTGATCTCGAACGGAACGGGCCTGAATCTTCGCACTTTCCCCCTCATTCTTGATGAAAAACTGTTGTATCCAAACACGACGCAGTATCTCAATGGAAGCGGCATTTCGTATCTGCACCGGCGTACCCGGTGCATAGACTCGCTCCAGCAGGGATTGTCCATCTTCACCAATACGTTGCAATAACTCGTCCCGTTCTTTGCGCGAATCAGGCAAATGCATCGAGTCAAAACGATGCCCATATCGCTGATACCAATCGGCTGGCGCCATGGATTTCACCCAGTCGGGCATCAATCTGGCTAGTTCATTCAAGGCTTGGCGCAGGGTTTCCCCAACCCGCTCTATACGATTCAGATTTCGGATGGCCGCCAGGACATGGGTGGAGTCCGTGCGCTGTCGACCTCCCGCTTTCAGCAACCCGCGTGCCTCAAAGGCTTTAAGAATGGCATCCAGAAGGCGTTCTTCGGCCTGCCCGGCAATCAACCGGTCTCGAAACTCGCTCAGCACCGAGAAGTCGAACCCCGGGTCGGTCAACTCCAGTCCAAGGGCATACTTCCAGTCGATTCGACCGCGCACGGCATCGGCTGCCTGTCGATCTGTCAAACCTTCTGCAAATTGCAGAACGATTACCAGTGCCAAAATAGCCGGCGATTCAGCCGGTTGCCCTTTGGCAGGGAATAAATCTTTGAACTCAGCTTCCGCGTAGATCGTGCCGAGCTCATCACGCAGACCCATAACCTGACTCCCATTAGGAAATGCCAGCCGTGCCACTCGCATCGTCTCCTCTGGAATCTCACGCGGAGTGTTAATCTTAAGCGTCATCTTGCCCTCCTACTGACTCACGTTACGCAG
>JAMCRH010000232.1 GCA_023380515.1 Gammaproteobacteria bacterium
TGCAGCCGGTATGATGAAAACAAAGCCATAGATCGCTTTTTCATAGCGCAGATGCATGTAATAAAGGGCAACCAGACTTGCCTTCACAAACGAGATTGAGAGTAACACCGGTATCAAAGTCTGACGTGGCAAGCCGCCAGTAATGGTGACAGTCACTTCAATCAGAGTGAAAGCGGCCAGTATGACATAGACCAAAATGGGATTCGTCTTGGCATGCGTGTGTGCTGTAGCGTTGTCCGAGTGTGTTTCAATCGACTGTTGCATCTTAAATCAGGTAAACAATAGTAAAAATTAGTATCCAGACCAGGTCAACAAAGTGCCAGTAGAGTCCAAACATCTCAACTGTAGTGTAGTTAGTCGATGAGTAGGTTCCTCGTCTGGCCCTCATCGCAACGGTGAGAGCCCATAACACTCCAACAAAAACGTGCAAGCCGTGCAGGCCGGTCAAGATGAAAAAGGCGGTGCCGAATGGGTCGCCAAAACCGAACTTCTCTGTAAATATCAAATGCTGGTACTCATATGCCTGACCACACAGGAATAGAAACCCCAGCAAGGCGCTGACGACCAGGAAAAGCGCCAGATTACGCGACTGATTCGCCTGGATTTTCTCAATACCAAGCACCACCGTGAGGCTGCTGGTCAGCAGCAGGAATGTATTCAGGCTGGCCAGCCACAGAGTGAGCTGTTGCTGTGTCGGCCAGGTCGCTGCATAGTGTTTGGTAACCAGGAACCCGCCTATCAATCCGCAAAATATCAATAATTCCGAGCTCAAAAACAGCCAGAAACCAAATTTACGGTTTATACGGCTTTCAGAATGCGCACTAACCTTTGCATTAGACAATACAGGAGCTTGATTCATGGGGCGTATTTTATCAGTTTTCGGTTTTGTTTCCAGTTATTTGCGGTAATGATTAAACTGTTTGATGTAAACTAGGCCAACGTAAAGGATGTAAGGAGACATTATGCGAGAGATTTCTGTCGCCGTCGTACAAATGGATACCAAGTTGGGGGAACCCGAAGTCAACCTGGCCAAGATGTCAGAGTTCGTGCGCAAAATCACAAGCGAGCAGAAAGTTGACCTGATCGTCTTCCCGGAGCTTGCGACAACAGGCTACGAATGCGGCGTGCGCTTTACACAGTTAACACAGCGGGTTCCAGGCCCAGCAGCCAATGTGATGGCTCAGCGCGCCAATGAGACTGCCACACATATTGCATTCGGCATCGCCAGTAAGGAACGAGTAGAAAGTATTTTGTTCAACTCTGCTGTACTCGTGGGACCAGAAGGCGACATTGTGCACCATTATCGCAAGATACACCTGCACGGCGAAGAACAGATGCTGTTTCGACCAGGGTTCCGGCTCGACCCCGTTGAGACACCGATTGGTATGCTGGGACTGCAGGTTGGCTGGGATATGATGTTCCCCGAAGGCACCCGTTGTTTATGTCTGGATGGCGCAGAGATCATTCTTGTCAGCGCAGCCTGGGACAACACGAGAGCGGCGGAATGGCGCACATTTATCTCCGCGCGTGCAGCAGAAAACGCTTGTTTTATCTGCGCTGCCAATCGTATAGGCGAGGAACCGGCAACGACCTTCTGCGGGGAGAGCATGATCGTTGGCCCGCGCGGGGAAGTCATCGTCGATCTGGATGAAACGACCGAAGGTTATATCGTGGCAAAGCTCGATGTCGATGAGAATCGCCGATTGCGCGAAGAAACCCAGATATTCCAGACTCGCCAGCCTCTGAGTTATCGCAGTACTGTCCGAAAGTACTAGACTGGCCCTGTATTGGATGTCTGGCTGCCAAAAGCATCAGACATCCAGTTGACGTTTATTGACCAACGTAACGCAGCACAGACAACATTGAGTCGAGGACGTTATGGTCACTGGCGGCAACAAGGCCTTTGCGAGTAATCCCACGCTCATCCTCAAATTCCAGTTGTACCGCCGGTAATGCACCTTGCGATGTTGCGATTGTCATGAGCCGCGCGCTGCGGGTACGGTGAATGATGACTGACCACAGGTCTCTCTGGTAAACAGGCACAATCCTGGCTTCCGCTGGAATCGCCTTGAACGACACAGGTATTTCTCTCAGAATAACACCGCCATAAGCACCGCCCAAGCTGCCGAACCATAATAGGAATGGCGACTGAGCGGTATGCTGTGTATGGGCGGCGAAGTCAACCAGAATCTGCGGTACAGTGACTGCATAATCCGCGCTGCGCACAAGCGAATTCAGCAACACAGCTAAGACTACCCCACACATCAGCACCACACTGATTGCACTGGCGACACTGTATGGCACTTTCGAGGGCGGCGTCGAGACGCTGAGATAGAGATCAGGTTCGTGGGCATCGCCTCTTAGAATTCTACCAACCAGGTTGACTGTATTTGTACCCGCTCGAAAACTTGGCATATTTTCATCGAGCACCATGAGAGGTTCAGCAGCACCTGGGGTCATTAATGGGATGAACCGCATTACCCGGTCTATCACTCCCAGCAAGCGCGTTCTGACTTCCACTGCACCATCCGCAAGAAACGTGCCTGATGCGCGCACATACCGGTCAACCATTGTAGAGCGCAAGTTCACCGGCGGCAGCGGGTAAATGGTCGTGTCTATATCCATTGCGTTTCGCATGGTGAACAAAGCGGCAAATGCAGCCACAAAAATCCCCAACACGATCGTTTTCACAAGGCGACTGCGCCCCGAGAAATACGATATCGCCGACATTCTATTTAAGCTGCGAATGATAAGGTTTACCATTAAAGCGCACCGCGATAGAAGAGCTCATGACACATGAATATTGTGCCATCTATTTATTACGAACACCAGATGCGTTTGGTTGCAGCTCACATACGCGCCATGACAAAACATAACTATCTGGCTAGTAGGTCAACCTCAGGCTATTCCGTTGAACCTTGTGGCTCAATATCAGCCCGTGCTGAGTGCTTCGAGGTGTCGATGTGCAATCGCTCAGACAGCAACCAGAGCGCCGTGACCGCGATGACAACGCCAGCCAGTTGTGTTACACGCAACCCAATAAGAGTCGGGACGTCAGCTCTGTATGCATCGACTAGAACTCGCAGGCAGGCAACCATGACGACTGCTGTCAGAACGGTCACGCCGGTGGAAAAACGCCGACGCTGTAGGAACAGCAATGTTGCGAGGACAAGTGCCAGGCCGGCCAACTCATACAGTTGTACCGGATGACGCCATTCTCCCCACAAATAGATCGACCAGGGTAATTGTGCCGGTATTCCGTATGCGTCACCGTTCAAAAATGCGCCCAGTGTTAAACCCATCACAAACACAATTGCACCCGGCGTCGCGATGTCGAGTAGATCCGTCCGCAACATCTTGTTTCTCCATAGAAA
>JAMCRH010000233.1 GCA_023380515.1 Gammaproteobacteria bacterium
CAACAGGTTTTGGTGCAGGAGCTGGACGAATTTTGTATCAGGGTGAAGTGATGAAAACTTTCCCGCACATCGAAGACATGTTGAATTTCGTGTACAACGGCAGTCAAAAATATGTTGCAGCGGGAATCAAGACGTACGGCGATCCAAATCGTGAGGGTGGCGCTCACGCGCCTCTTTCTTACAACGGAAACCCAATGCCAATGCAAGGTGAAAAGGCTGGCGGCGCACTGACAGAAGCAGAAATTCTTTCTGTCGTCTGTCACGAGCGTTACGCAATCGGTGGTGCAGATCCGAAGAGCGAAGAATGGGCAGCTGAATACGAAACCTGGTGTTCACCAGAATCGGAAATTTTCCTTGGCCTTGAAGCGGGTTCAACCAGCTTTGACACAATTGAAAAAGATTTCGCCATGCTTACAACCAAGCCAGGCGCAGTAGGCACAGAGCCTCGCGCGTCAATTGGTAAGTAACGCTTAGTTACAAACACTTCACGGACACCACGTTGTCCGTCAATAGATTTACCACTGCGGTACTTTTTTCATCTGGGAACCGTGTGATGAAATCGCGCAAGGACGAAGTATCTCCGTCTACCTGTTCACAATTACGTTTCACGGGAGTAGCAAGGTTCACTACCCACCCATTGCGAAGAATGCCTTCATTCCCATTGTCTTGCATGTCGATCAATCCGGGCAGTGTCACAAATTCTCGAGACGAAACTGCATCTGCTGACACAAGTGCAAACCATATGACTGCTTCACCCAACATGTCTGCAAACAACACGCAAGCATTTGGAGTAACAAAATCTGTACACCGTTGGATATCGCCGTATTCAGCGGTCATTGTTCCTTCAAGAATTGTCAAGGTACGCAAGTCATCAAGTGACAATCTGGCAGCACCACCTGAAGTAACTTTTCCATCTTGAGACCACGCAGCATCAAGATTGATGCTGTCAATACTCGCGATGAGATCCACTTTGTGTAACACAGCAGTAGGTGCAACGACCTTTGCTCCCCCACGTTGTGACACCAGAACTACACCGATAAGCAAGAGTGCAAGAGCGGTGAAGAGGATGCGTCTACTCAACGGTGAATTCCTTGCAATCCCACAGCGACTCGCTCTGTCAGTTGCGCAACAACTTCATCTGTATGAGCTAACCCAATAAACAAAGATTCGTACGCACCTGGCGCAAGTGCAACACCAGCAGACAGAAGTGCGTGGAATACCTTGGCGTAGGTTTCTTCGCTTGTTGTACAAGCTTCTTGGAAGTTTGTTGGCGTTTTACCGCCAAGTGCATTTCCGAAATACATACCCGCAAGAGTTCCCACCACTGGGAATGATGCATCAACATTGGCTTCTGCACACGCATCGCGCAACATGGAAGCAACATGCCGTGTACGCGCGGATAATTCCATGTACACATCATCTGTCAGTTCATTGAGTGCAGCAAGACCTGCAGCAGTTGCCAGTGGATTGCCAGCCAATGTTCCGGCGTGGAACACCGAGCCCAACGGGGTCAGGTTCTCCATAATGTCTTTGCGTCCACCAACAGCACCAATGGGCAGGCCTCCGCCAATTACTTTTCCGAAGCATGTGAGATCAGGACGAATGTCGTATTTCCCTTGTGCTCCACCTGTCCCTAAACGAAACCCTGTAATCACTTCGTCGAAGACAAGCAGTGCGCCAACGCGATCACATTCGGCTCGAAGTCCTTCAAGAAATCCAGGTGCTGGTGCAACAAGTCCCATGTTGGCGGCAACAGGTTCAACAAACACTGCTGCAACATCTTCGTCAAGAGTGGGGACAACGTTGTATGGCAACACCCAGGTATTTGCTACGGCCTCTTCGGGAACTCCAGCCGTTCCTGGAAGTCCCAAGGTTGCAATGCCACTTCCACCTGCTGCTAACAGTGCATCTGTTGCGCCATGAAAGTTGCCATGAAAAGTGACGATACGTTTGCGACCCGTTGCACCTCGTGCAAGTCGCACCGCAGTACTTGTGGCTTCGGTACCGCTATTCATAAAGCGAACTCGTTCACACGACGGAACACGCTCAGCAATCGCTTCGGCCAATTTCATTTCTCGCGGAGTTGGCGCGCCATACGACGTGCCGTCACCTGCAGCAGATCTGATTGCCTCTGTAACTTTTGGATGCGCATGGCCGAGGATGATGGCTCCGTAGCTCTGCACAAGGTCGATGAGTTCGTTGCCTTCAACGTCGTAGACATACGCACCGTTAGCGCGAGACACAATGTATGGCGTTCCGCCCACTGCTTTGAATGCACGTATAGACGAGTTGACACCGCCAGGGATTGCACGAGCAGAGCGTTCAAAAACTGACTGGTTTGATGGAGTACCTAGGCCGCGACACACTGTTGCCGTGCAACCAGCCTGCACACATGCAGTCGCATCACACAATGGAATTGCATTAGTCACAAAAGCCCTACTTCGTTGCGTTCTCAGCGAACCAACGCGTGAGATATGTCAAAATGATGTCTGCGCCGGCGCGTTTGATTGCAGTGAGATGTTCCAGTGCAACCGCGTCGTGATCAATCCAACCTTTTTCAGCAGCTGCTTTAATCATGGAGTACTCACCACTGACGTGATACGCAGCGACGGGATGATCGACCGATGCACGTACCTGACCAATGACATCGAGATACGCAAGTGCAGGCTTCACCATCACAATGTCTGCGCCTTGTTCAATATCTTCGAAAACTTCACGCATTGACTCACGTGCATTACGCCAATCTTGTTGATACCCCTTGCGATGCCCGCCGCCCACAATC
>JAMCRH010000234.1 GCA_023380515.1 Gammaproteobacteria bacterium
TAATTTCCGGAAGTGTAACTCCCTTGTGTACCGTGCCGTCTTCTTTCAGCAACTGATACATTGGAATATCAAGGGCATTGCCGGAAATTACCTGCAGTTTTGTGGTCACTGCAGTTTTTTGAGGATCCTTTGCCATTTGCGTAGCCATAGCGTTCTCTTCAGTGTGTTAATACTTTGTGACAGACTTTACCTTTACGTTAACTGCGTTGCAAACTTTGTCGTTCAGTTCTGTCGTAAATGGTGTTCATTCTAGCGTACATTTTCGGTTTGCTTGCTCTGACCAGCCTTTTACCGGCTGAATCCGCTGGTTTTTTAACCAAGCCTTCTGTGCTCAATGCCTAAAACAATGCCTTAATTAATGCTGAGTGTCTTTAGGTCAACCGGCATCACGGTTAAAAGAGCGCGCTGCCCTATCGCCACTTTTGCATTCGGAAAAATAATCGCTTCGCCGTCGTGCTCGGCATATACAGGCGTTGCGCCATCATTCGCGAGCAAATCACCTCGCGAAAACGGCGTGAAATTGGCGACATCGTCAGGGAAATTTAAGTGAAAATCGTCCTGTGTCCGGTTAATGCTACGTTGAACTTGGTAAACTTGTACCGACTCAAGTGCAGGCGCGGTGCTCGTATTCAAGCCTTGGCTAATGAGTGTCGTTAATTGCGTTTTAGTCTGAGCAAAGCGACTCATATCGTTTTCACCGAACGGACGCACCTTGCCAAGCTCAACCGTAAAACCATGTGCTTGGCAGGCATTCACGGAAAAATATGAGAACGTGGTCGTCGGCCCTTCATGCAAAAGCACCACAGGCACATCCAATGCTGCTAACAACCGCAGTTGAGCCGCCGAATAGGGTTTGCCATTCTGATACGGATAAACCGCAAATTTTTCATGTTTCGAGTCACGAATTGCGGTATGTAAGTCGTAATGCATCCGTGTATGTGTATTGGGTGTTGCCGCAAAAAACTCGAGAACAAAGCCCTCGAGTGCTTGCGCTCGCAGGCGTTCGCGATTCACTAAGCCGTCACCATCGCTGTGGCCGCCACTAAACAAGCGGTTCATATTCTCTTCAACAAACCGTCGACCAAGATTAATTGCCGCCGGGTTGGCAATTAGAAACAGCACGCGACTTTGTGGGACTAATTCTTCACGCATTAACGCGCTAATCAGCTCATCGCAAATCTCAATCGGTGCAGTTTCATCGCCATGCACAGCGCAGGACAACACAATATCAAGCTCCGCTGTATTCGCGGCGGGCTGGAACTCAATCACACCACTGTCATGCTGAATGACCTCTACGCCATTCCCTAAAGTGGTCGACTGCTGTGGTAACCCACCCCATTCATGTTGTCGCGAAAATGCTAGAAAACTGCCTTCGGGCCAAGATTGCAACATGGTGTTGAAAACTCCTCGAATAAAGAATGTGTGAATTTATGCGTTTGCGTCTGTTTTTGGACCTGGTTCAAGCCCTTGTGACGCTAACAAAGCCCGCAAAACCCGAGAATTGTATTCACGTCGATACAGTACTGCGGTTACCACGATACTGGCGCCGATGAATAACCAAGGGCTCACAAACCAGCATAAATAAGCCAATGCAAAGTAATAAGCGCGTAGGCCATAATTGTATTCGTGCCCCGCTTGGTCGAGTACTTTTGCGGCATTGAGGGAAAACGCATCGCGCTCTGCTTTTTCGACGGTGGGCCGAGAGATAGATGGTGCCATACCCAACAGAATTGAAACGAAGCCAAACTGGCGAACAGCCCAGGTGAATTTAAAGAAAGCGAACACCATAATTCCAGCGATACCAGCTAGTTTGACAAGCACCAAGCCATGACTTTGTTCCGTCGTAAACGGTATTTGCTCAAGCACGCGGACAAACGCATCATTCGATGCAATCACGGTAAGAACACCTGCAAGCACAAAGATTGTCGACGACGCAAAGAAAGTCACCGTGCGTTCAACGTTACCCACTAACGCTGCGTCGGCAATATGGTGCTCTTTGTGCACCACTGCGTTCATCCACTCAACTCGCAAGGTACAGAGGATATTGGACAGTGAGTAGTAGGTTTTAGCTCGCTTCCGAGCAAAAAACGAGTAACCAACCCAGCAGACCATAAACCAACTTAAGGCAATGATGTCAATGAGCGGAATCGTAATCATTTTAAACATTCATCGTTCTCCCTGTGGTGTCTATTGCTTCAGGCATCGAATTTCAGGCTAATGCTCACGGGCTAGTCTAGGCCAACAGTGTAGCTTTTTTTGTGACAGAAAAAAGGGCAAATTCAACTTTGCCCTTTTTAAATTGTGTCGTTGCCTAACTTCCGCGACTGACGCGCACTGAATCAAGCTACATCGTCTTCAAACTTTCTTCCATGACCACCGGCCGGCCGCGTCCAAATATCTGCTTGATATCGTTTAACACTAGATACAAACACGGAATCAGAATTAAAGTAATCACCGTTGCAAACAAAATACCAAACGCCAAAGAGATCGCCATCGGAATGACGAACTGCGCCTGCATACTGCGCTCCAATACAATCGGCGTGAGTCCCATAAAGGTTGTTAACGACGTCAGTACAATGGCACGGAAGCGCGCACAACCGGCATTCACGACCACAGTACGTAAATCGCGCACTTTGTCTCGTGTCTGGTTGACATAATCGACGAGGATTAAGCTGTCGTTCACAACCACCCCAGCTAAGGCGATAATCCCGAATAAGCTTAAAATACTCACCGGCATCTGTAACACCCAATGGCCAAAAATTGCTCCAATGACACCAAATGGAATGACCGACATAATAATCAGCGGTTGGCTATACGATTTTAATGGAATCGCCATCAGCGCATAAATCCCGAATAAGGCCAGCATGGCACCAAAGGCGAGTGAGCCGATCGCCTCGGCTTCATCCAAGCTTGCTCCCTCGAGACCAAAACGGACATTCGGGTATCGCTCAAGAATGTCAGGAATGTAATTCGCACGCACGTCCCGCACAATTGAACTTGGCTCAACGCGCTCTTTATCGACCCGCGCCCGCACATTTACCGAGCGAACACCGTTCACACGATTAATTGTACTGTAACCATCGGCTATCTGTGCTTCGGCAATTTCTCGGAATGGAATTTCGCGGCCATCTGGCGTGCGAATCTTCATGTTCTCAAGGTTGCCAATCGACTGACGTTCAGACAGAGGATAGCGCACCATCACTCGCACTTCTTCGTCATTGCGCGGCAGTCGCTGGGCTTCTGCACCGTAGAAGGCATAGCGAACCTGTGTCGCTAAGTCTTGCATGGTCACGCCCACTGCATCAGCAGTCGGGTTTAAGCGTAATTGAATCTCTTCACGCGGCGTTCCGAAGGTATCGGAGATATCAAACACACCACCGTATTCGGCCAACACTAAGCGCAGCTCACTCGCCGCAGCAGCGAGCTCGTCAAGGTTACGGCCACTCAGTTGGAACTCAATATCAAACGACGGTCCGCCGCCAATGCTGCCTTGGAAGTTCAGCTCTTTAACACCAGCTAATTCAGGCACGCGTTCACGCCAGCGGTTCACCACAGCCAAGCCATCCACTTCCAGCCGCTCGCCCTTCTCAAGCTCAACCATCACTTGACCGGCTTCAGCGCTGTTCAAGAACACATTGACATGGCGAATCATCGATTGATTATGCTCTGCCTGATAATCGTCGTTGAGCTCATAAAGTGCCTGACGAATTTGCCGCAACGTATCGGCTGTACGCTCTTCATTTGTGCCCGGCTGCATTTGCACTTGCGCAAAAATAAAGTCACTAGGGATATTCGGAAAGAACACCCAACGTACAAAACCACCCTGAACCAGACCGATCATGATGATCATTAGGGCCAAAAAGGTGGCGATTGTGGTGTAGCGAAAACGCACGCATTTTTCTGCGAACGGTCGATAGCGTTTTTCCACGAAGACTTTCAAGCCGTCAGAAAAACGATTCCGAAAGCGCTGGAATCCATTTTGCTTTTGATCAGCAGTACGACTGAACTTCATGCCATTGATGTGTGCTGGCAAAATCCACTTTGACTCAATCAAAGAGAAAATTAAGCAGAAAATAACCACATAGGCGATCGATTCCCACAATCCGGCCATGGTGCCACCGACCATGAGCATGGGTAAAAACGCGACAATCGTCGTTAATACGCCAAACGTAGCCGGTAAGGCTACTTTCTTGGCCCCGCGGATCACGTTCTCCTCGGACTTACCATGCGCCTCTATTTCGGAGTAGGCACTCTCACCGATTATGATTGCATCATCGACGACTATTCCGAGTACGAGAATAAAGCCGAACAAGGAGATCATGTTCACCGACACATCAAACATCGGCAAATTCATCATTGCCAACGCACCAAGGAAACAGACCGGCAAGCCGACCATAACCCAAAATGCGAGACGCAACTGTAAGAACAGTGTCAGAGCAAGGAAAACCAATGCGATACCGAAGTACATATTCTTCAGCATCAGGTCTAAACGGCCTTGCAAGTAATAGGAACTATCGCCCCAGTGATCAAGATAGACACCAGCCGGCAAACTACTTTGTTTTTGTTCAACGTAACGCTTCACCGAGCGCGCAATCTGCAGATCGTTCTGATCACCAACGGAGTCAACGCGCACAAAAGTTGCCCGCCCGCCGTCGAACTCCGCAAATGCTCGAGTTTCTACAAAGTCGTCGCGAACCACTGCGATGTCACCAATTGTAATCCGGGTGCCGTCAGGACGGCGCAGCAACACGATGTCTTCAAACTCGCGGCCACTGTATCTTTGTCCTTTGGCGCGCAACAGAATATCGCCATTCGGAGTGCGGATCGTGCCGCCCGGAATATCAATTGACGTGCCGCGCACGGCCTGAACGATATCTTGGAAGGTGAGTCCGAACTGACGTAGGTCATGCTCAGAAATCTCGATAGCGATCTCGTCGTTACGCGCACCAACCACGGTCGCCCGTGTAATGCCAGAAATGGAACGAACTTCGTCACGAACCTCACGGGCAAGGTTTTTCCGCGAGCGTTCATCTAAGTCACCGTATACCGACATCCAAATAATCTGTCGCTGCGGTCGCATGCGGTAAACTAACGGCGGTTCTATTTGAGCGGGAAAACTGGAAATACCATCGACGTTCATGCGAACTTCGTCCATGACTTCTTGGACGTTGTAATTCGATTCAACTTCAATCGTAACTGTGCCTAGGCCTTCACGGGCGTTACTGGTAATCCGCTTGATGCCTTCTACTTCATCGATGGCGTCTTCGATGCGGATAATCACCCCTTGCTCAACTTCCTGCGGTGCCGCCCCCGGATACATCACCCGCACCATAATAGTGTTCGGTTCGATCGTCGGAAACATTTGTTTGCGAATCGAAAAAACCGCGGCAATCCCAGCCACTATAATCAAAAACATGAGTAAGTTTGCAGCGACTCGATTGCGTGTAAACCAAGCAATAATCCCCGTTTCCCGTTGCATGGTTATTCTCCGTCTGCAGCTGAGCTTTCTGTCGACGAGTCAGCAGTCGACGAATCCGCACTCGCATGCGGGTTTGCTTCACCAGGAATTCGCACGCGCAAGCCATTCAACGGATTTTCGAGCTGCGTTAACATGACGAGTTCACCATTCTGCAAACCATCACGAATAAATACCGCATTGCGATCGCGACGGAAAACGTCGACGTCACGGAGTTCAAGTGTTCGCTCCGGTGTAATCACCCAAACTTGATGATTGCTACTGACCGCGTAACGCGGTAATTCCACTAGATCGCTAACTTCAATTCCTTGAACATACAGCCGCACAAAACGTCCAAATGGCAACACCCGACGATCGCCATCACCATTGAGATTATACGGGTCTTGCACAGCAATAACGGCATAGGTCACGCGACTATCGGCATCAATGACACCTTCAGTTCGAACGAGTTGACCGCGCCATTCTTGGGTTTCACCAGCCACTTCAGCGCGCAGAAGCGCTTCAGGGTAAGAGTCTTCTGCGGTGAGAACAGACAAGTCCGGTAATAACGACAAATCAAATTCCGACAATGCCACCCGAATTTCCGCGATATCAGTTCCAAAAAAAGCACCAATGTTGGCGTTCGCTGGGATGAACTGACCTAAATTAACGTTACGGCTTTGCAGCACACCATTAAATGGTGCTTTTACTTGAGTGCGTTCGAGGTTGCGCTCCGCTTGTGCTAAACGCGCTTGGGCTGATTGCAAATTCGCTAATTCACTGGCCAACTGCGGACGGCGCAGACCGAGCTCAGGAATTTCACCCGCTTGAATTGAACGCCATTCGGCTTCGGCAACCTGACCGCGCGCACGCTCTTCAGCGACCATGGCTTGCGCCCGCGCTAAATTAGCCCGTGCTTCTTCAACTGCCGTTTTATAATCGAAATCATCAATGCGCAGTAACACTTCATCTTTACTGAAGAATCCGCCGGCAACAAATTTTGGCGACACCCACTGAATCCGGCCGCCAACTTCTGCGGTGAGCTGAGTCGCAAAACGTGGCATGACGTTACCTTGCGTCGGCACTTGAAACCGCACTGAACCAAACTGAACTTCTGTATATTCAACTAATACTGGTAAACGTTCTGGCGCCTGACGCGGCGGTGCTTGGCGCATATTAGACAAAGCATAATAGGCGAAGCCTGCCACTACTAAGATGGAAATTGGAATGAGAATAAGTCGCTTTTTAATCGCCATGGATTGCTTAACCCTGGTTAGTC
>JAMCRH010000235.1 GCA_023380515.1 Gammaproteobacteria bacterium
TCACCGCTGAGTCAGAACATGGTGATGACGAAGCCAGCGTAAAAGCAGCGCGTGAAGACGCCATTGCCCTTGCCACTCGCGTTTTAGATGCGTATTCGGAGCAGGTACAAGCGCTGTGGCTCAGCACGATGGCCACCAAGATCGGTCTTGAACAAGCCCAAGCTGAGGACGACGAACTGATTCAAGATTTTCTCGTCGTATTGCAAACGCATGAAGTCGACTACACCCAAGCGTTCTGGCAACTTGCCAATGAACTGAGCGAAAGAGCTGGGGCATCTCTACAAGGGGAGTCTGCATTAGTCGACCCAACCGCGCCAGCCGCCAGCCTCTTTACCCAGCCGGAAGATTACCTCGCTTGGCGCCAACGCTGGCTACAACGACTCAACGAGAACCAACGTTCAGTCAAGGACACCATCGATGCCATGCGCAGCGTGAATCCCGCGCTCATTCCACGCAACCACCGTATTGCCGAAGCGATTACCGAAGTTGAGGAAAGCGGCAGCCTGAAACGTTTCTATACCCTGCTAAATGCGTGGAAAACACCGTATAACATGCCCACCAGCGAGCTTGAACTTGAGCTCTATCAGGCGCCATCCAAAGCAGAGGAAGTACAACGAACCTTTTGTGGGACTTAAAGGTGAATAATTAAAGGACTTGCCAAGAGCCGCCTTTGCGCGGCCCGATAATTATCGATCACCTTCACTTTCAGGCGGTGAAAGCTGCAGGCGTTCGGCTAACAGTACCGCTTGGGTGCGGCTGTACACGTCAAGTTTTCGGAAAATAGCCGTCATGTGAGCCTTCACCGTCGCTTCAGTAATACCAAGTTGATAGGCAATTTGCTTATTCAGTAAGCCTTCGTGGACGTAATACAGCACCCGATATTGTTGTGGGGTTAAATCGGCAACTTTCTCGGCGAGCTCTTTGTCCTCTTGGCTAACATCGATAATTTGCTCAGCCATGCCCTCTGGCAACCATTCATCGCCATCGAGAATCGCCGCAATCGCATTGGCGATATCGGCCGATGAGAGTGATTTTGGAATAAAACCGAGCGCACCGAAGCCCATGCAGCGTGAAATCACCTGCAAGTCTTCCGACCCAGAAATCACTGCTACCGGTAACAATGGATAGTCGTTGCGAATGCGGATTAAGCCATAAAGGTCGCCAGCGCCGGGCATATGTAAGTCGAGCAACAACAAGTCTATGTCGTCGTCTTGGCTTAAAGCGTCAAGAGTCGAGTCGAGGGTATCGGCCTCGCGAATATCGAGGTCGGCAAAATGATTCGCGAGGGCCCCCTGCAGGGCCTCGCGAAATAATGGATGATCATCAGCAATTAGTAATCGGGTCATAGCACTTTTTGTGGAAGCGCTACGTGGTCGCTTCCTATCCTTAGCGGTTTAATCGATTCTCAATTAACGAATCTACCACACTCGGATCGGCGAGCGTAGAGGTATCACCCAAATTACTGTACTCATTGCTGGCAATTTTGCGCAGGATACGACGCATAATCTTACCAGAGCGAGTTTTCGGTAGGCCTGGAGCCCACTGAATATGGTCTGGTGTCGCAATCGGGCTAAGCTCTTTACGAACCCACTGCACTAATGTTTTGCGCAGCTCGTCATTCGCTTCAACGCCATCGACCACAGTCACATAAACATAAATACCTTGGCCTTTCAGATCATGCGGGTAACCGACTACGGCGGCTTCCGCAACTGCTTCATGAGCAACCAATGCGCTTTCAATTTCCGCGGTACCTAAACGGTGTCCGGACACGTTGAGTACATCATCGACTCGACCGGTAATCCAGAAATGACCATCTTCATCAACACGTGCGCCGTCACCGGTGAAATACACGTTCTTGTAGGTGCTGAAGTAGGTCTGTTCAAAGCGCTCATGGTCGTTCCATAACGTTCGTGCCTGACCTGGCCATGAGTCTTCGATAATCAAGTTGCCTTCCGTCGCGCCAGCAAGCTTTTTGCCCTCGTTATCGACTAACGCCGGCTTCACTCCGAAGAACGGTAACATTGCCGAACCTGGCTTCATATCGGTTGCCGCCGGGAACGGTGCAATCAAAATACCGCCTGTTTCAGTTTGCCACCAGGTATCGACAATCGGGCATTTGCTGTTACCGATAACCTTGTAATACCACTCCCACGCTTCTGGGTTAATTGGCTCACCAACCGAGCCCATAATCCGCAGCGAGTCGCGTTTACTACCTTTCGCTGCAGCATCACCTTTGGCCATCAAGGCACGAATCGCAGTCGGTGCGGTATACAGGATATTCACTTGATGTTTGTCGACCACCTTACCAATACGCGATACGTCCGGATACGTTGGCACACCTTCAAACATCAGCGTGGTCGTACCGTTTGCGAGCGGGCCGTAAACAATATAACTGTGACCGGTAATCCAACCCACATCGGCCGCACACCAGTAGACGTCGTCTTCTTTAATATCGAAAACATATTCGTGCGTCATTGACGCATACACCATATAACCACCGGTGGTATGCACGACGCCTTTCGGCTTGCCGGTTGAGCCTGAGGTATAGAGAATAAATAGCGGATCTTCGGCTTGCATCACTTCCGGTGGGCAGTCGGCGTCACAATCGCCAATGAGTTCATGCCACCAAACATCACGGCCATCCTGCATGTCAAAGTCAACGTCGGTGTGCTTCAAAACCACCACGTGTTCAATCGTTGGGCAGGCGTCACCACTTAAGGCTTCGTCGACGTTTGGCTTCAACGCAACGCCTTTACCGCCACGACGGCCTTCGTTTGAGGTGATAATCACTTTCGCACCACAGTCATTCACTCGGTCTGCAATCGCGTGCGGCGAGAAGCCAGCAAAAATCACCGAATGCACCGCACCTAAGCGGGCGCAAGCAAGCATGGCATAGGCCGCTTCGGGTACCATCGGCATATAAATAGCGACGCGGTCGCCTTTCTTCACACCGAGTTTCTTCAGACCGTTAGCAAAACGCGCCACTTCTTCATGGAGTTCACGGAAAGTAATGTGCTTTTGCACATCGACTTCGTCACCTTCCCAAATGATCGCGGTCTTGTCGCCGCGCTCACTCAAGTGACGATCAACACAGTTGTAGCAAGCGTTTAGGGTGCCGTCGGCATACCACTGAATGTCTAGCTCGCCTGGCGCAAAATTAGTTTTTTTAACTTGGCTATAAGGGCTGAACCAGCTAATGCGCTTACCTTCTTCTGCCCAAAACGCTTCTGGGTCAGCAATCGACTGCTGATACTTCTCCGCATAAGTTTGCGGATTCAGCCGTGCAGACGCTTTCACTGCTTCAGGCATTGGATAACTCAGTGCTGACATATTTCATTCCTCCTAAATTTTATAGCCCCATTTGTACTGATTTCGCTGGCTGAAACCTATTAGACCATAGTCTAGATTGACCCATTGCGCATCTTCCCGAATGCTTAAAAGCACGCACAAACAGCAGTAGCTGTGCACTCAAGGCCAGTTCAGAGCCGTTAATGAATACATGATGAGGAAGCTGACATGCAAGGTTTTAACAAAGCGCTGACCGCAACCGCAGTCGCCGCAGCAATCAGCGCTGGTAGCTTAGTCACGATTGCGAACGCAAGTGCTGAAACTGAATTTAGTTACGGTGGTTACATCAAGCTCGACGCCATGATCACCCGCACAGACAGTGGCTCTTTGCCATCTGGCAGTATCGGTCGGGACTTCTACATTCCAGGCTTAACCCCCATTGGTGGCGACAGTAATACTTACACAGACTTCCATGCTCGGGATACTCGTTTCTACTTCCGTGCCAACCAAACGTTGGAGAACGGTGAGACCATTTCAGGCTATGTTGAGTTCGATTTTCTCGGCACCCCAGGTGGCGACAAACGCGTAACCAACTCCTATTCACCACGGGTTCGTCACGCCTATATTCAGTATAAAAATTGGCTTGCAGGTCAGTTCTGGAGTAACTTCCAAGACACCGCAATCATCCCTGAAGCCGTTGATTTTGTTGGTGCGCCAGACGGGATTGTCTTTAACCGTCAACCACAAATTCGGTACAGCAATAATGGCTTCTCCGTGTCCGTTGAAGCACCAGAAACCACAGTAACACCGAACCTCGGTGGTACTGCTCGGGTAACGACCGGTGACACAGCAATGCCAGATTTGACCGCTCGCTACCAAAACAAAGTCGACAATATTCATTACAGTGTCGCCGGTATTTACCGTCGCCTTGAATACCGTCAGGACGGTGTCGACAGCACCGAAACCGGCTGGGGCGTGAACTTAACCACCAAAATTGACATCGGCCCACATGATATTCGTGCAGGCTTTGTCCATGGCGAAGGTATCGGTCGCTATGTTGGTATTAACTCGGTGAACGACGCTGTTGTCAATGAGGCTCTCAACTTGGACGCGCTCGGTTACACCGGGGTGACGCTGGCGTACCGTCATGTTTGGAGCGAACAGTACCGCACGAACCTGATTTTTGCGCGCGGCCGCTTTGAAGATAAACGCGAACTAACTGGCTTGAATGCCAATGACCACACGCAACGCATTGCTGCCAACCTCATGTATCAAGCCAATGAGCGCATGGTTGTCGGTTTCGAAGTTAGCCGTGCAACCCGTGAATTACTTTCGGGTCAAGACGGTAACCTCGACCGCATTCAGGTGAGTGTGCAGTACGCATTCTAAGCGCACGCACAGCAAGATAGCTGCCCCCCCCAAGGAAAATTTGTTACACTCCGACGTTCAGTTTGCAGTTAATGAACGTCGGAGTTTTTTTATGGTGAGTCAAATTCGAACGACAAAAATGACGAGTTAGCGCTGTTTCAAGAGCTCATGCAGGACGTCAAACCGCTAACAAAACCCGACACCGTCGCCGTCGAACGCAGTGCCTTAAGTGCCGAACAACAAGCCGCCCGACGCGCCGCCGCCATGGCCGAGGCCGAAGCGGAAGAAGCCGCAGCCTTGAGCGAGCAAGTGCGTGATTGGATACTACCGAACGACCCCATTGAATGGCGCCTCGACGGCATTCAAGACGGTGTATTTCGCCAACTCAAGCGCGGCCAATACGAACCTCAAGCGACGTTAAACTTGAATAATATGCGAGTGAGCGAAGCTCGGGTTGAAATCACTCGGTTTATCAAGGATTGTTACCGCACTGGGGTACGCACGGCTTTGGTTATTCATGGTATTGGCTTAAAAAGCCAACCCCGTCCGGGCTTATTAAAAAGCTTAGTCAACCAATGGCTGCCAGACATTGAAAACGTTTTAGCCTTTCACACGGCACAAAAATATCACGGTGGCATGGGCGCAACCTATGTCATGATTCGGAAAAATCAAAGTGTTAAACTAGCGACCAAAGAACAAAATCGGAAACGGTAAAGCACACGCCCATCGGCTGCTGCAGTCAGTAAAACAGGAACACACTATGCGTATTTGGCAAAAAATAACTCATTTTTCACTCATTGCTGTTTTGGCAACCTCACTCAGTGCTTGGGCCCCAAGCGCTTATGCGGATGACAGCAACACCGAGCAGCCGCAGCGAATTATTCTCGTTATCGCAGACGGCATGGGCTTTCCTTATTTGACCGCTTATCGTTACTTTAAAGACGGGCGCAATTACACCCGTGCTAGCGATATTGACCCAACAATTTTTGACCAATACCTAGTTGGCGCGGCTAGCACCTATCCGGCCGACGACACGCTGGTAACCGACTCTGCTGCCAGTGCTACAGCACTTGCCACCGGGATTAAAACTTACAACGGTGCCATTTCAGTTGACGCCGACGGTAATCCGCTCAAAACCATGATGCAAATTAGTCGTGAAAACGGCTGGTTAACTGGTGCCATTGCGACCACGCGCGTGACGCACGCAACGCCCGCCTCATTTTACACGCACGTTTCGTCGCGCCGGATGGAAGATGAAATTGCCGACCAATTCGCAACCTTAGACGAAAACGGCCAGCCGGTTTTCGACTTATTGCTTGGTAGTGGCCGTAAGCATTTTGTGCGGACAGACGAAGACGGCAATGAAATTAATCATTTAACTACGCTAACCAACGCTGGCGTGCGTGTTGTATCAACTTATGAAGAGCTTCATGCGCAGCAGCGCCTACCGGTTCTGGGCTTGTTCTTCGACGACGCTTTTCCCTACGTGATTGACGATGAAATGCGTTTAGAGCAACTCGCACGCCACGGCTTACGTTTGCTCGACAATACAGAACAACCTTACGTGGTGATGATTGAAGCTTCGATGGTTGATTGGTGTGGTCACGCCAATGACATCGCTTGCGCCATGCGCGAAATGGAAGAGCTTGACCATTTAATGCAGTTTTTAGAAACCTATGCCAATGAAAACCCAGGCACGCAGGTGCTACTCACCGCAGACCATTCAACTGGCGGTTTAACTCTAGGTGCCGACGGCAACTATCAATGGCGTGCAGCTGACGTTGCTCGCATTGGTCGCGGTTTGCGCACTATGGCTGAAGACATGACAAGCATGCCGTTTATCGACTGGGAAGCCTATGTGGAGCAATACTTGCCATTCCCACTGACAGTCGATCAGCAAAACGCTCTCCAAACCGTTGCGCAAGACACTGGCTCGCGCCATCGCCAACGCATTCAAGATGTTCTCATTGATATCGTCCGCTACCACACCAGCACCGGCTGGACCACTGGCGGTCACACTGGCGAAGATGTCCCTGTCATCGCCATCGGCCCTTGGAGCGAGAACTTCCGGGGCTTCCAAGACCAAACCGATATCGCCGACACCATCATTAACTGGCTTCAGTAACGAGCTTGGTGCCGCGCTGCGAAGCCGCTTCCGCCGCGCACGCCCGGCTCGGTCAGAAAGCTTGGTTCCGTGCGTCGAAGCCGCTTCCGCGGCGCACGGCAGCCGATGTCAGAGACGCCGTGAACCCATATATGGACACCTCGCAAAAAACAAGTGATTTTCTACATAAATTCACCTTGTGGTTTTTCAACGTTGCGCGATGTGAACAGGATAAAACTGCATTCGTATATA
>JAMCRH010000236.1 GCA_023380515.1 Gammaproteobacteria bacterium
AACATGGCTCACCCGCTCAAGCCAGTCGTCTTACTCGGCGCTAACGGGTTAACTGAAGGTGTTGTCGCAGAAATTGACAGTGCACTTGAGCACCATGAGCTGATAAAAGTGAAAGTTCCTGAAGAAGATCGGGAGCTGCGTGTCGCTATCTACGAAGCGATAGCGCGTGAAACGGCGGCAACGCAAGTTCAAGTTATAGGCAAGACCTTGGTTCTTTATCGCCCTGCGCGGGAACCAAAACTGCGTTTACCGAAAGGTTAAAGCAATCTTTATCGTTGTTGGCGTGCTGCTCTTGTTCGCTCTTGGCCGGCAAGAGTAGCAGCTAGAGACTCTAACACCTGCGTGCGCAACTCACTGGCCTGCGGAAAGGCCCGATACGCAGCCCATAACAGTTCCAAGTTTTCGGCGCTCGTTTGTGCGTGATGACGCGTCAAAAGTGCATAGAAGTAGGCGACTGCTTTTCCGAATTCCCCGCTAGATTGCACGGAATCACCTTGTTGAGTTTGCTCGGAAGGCTTCGCTTTCCCTCTCGCATTGGCTCCACTCGCATAGGTCCCACGCTCATTCGTCGCAGAAGCAGCCACCAAATTCTCTGACACAACGTATTCTGGCACCCGAAGGCCGCCTTCCGGCTTCAACATCCAATCAATCGACATGTGCTTGTCGAGAAGCGCCGGAATCAGTGTTGAATAAGGCACATGTCCACGTTGCCGGCAGTTATTAATCGCCGAACGAGTTAATCCATACCACTTTAAAACATCTAACTCATCGCTCAGACCAGAAGCCTGCCGGCCCATTTGGAGGAAGTGGTCGAGACTAATTGAGTTTGCTTGCGCCTTTCCCTTGCTATTCATCATGGCCTGTGCTTTTATTGATTTTAATATCACTCATTTGAGTGCAATCTAAACTCAAATGAGTTCAAACGGAATTCACAACTGCCAGTATGTAAAACTAATTATGGATAAAAATCAAATTAAAAAAGCACTTGCGGCCAATGGCTACGACTTTTCGATAGTCGCCGCTGCAATTGAGCGTAGCCCATCCCTCATTTCTAAAGTAGCAGCTCGTAAGGCACGATCGCGAATTGTCGCCAACGCGATAGCAAAAGCGATTGGTATGCCTGTACAAGAGGTTTTTCCAGATATTGAGGATTATCACAACCCTCTTCCCAGCGGAAATTCTGCTCGCGAACAAAAGGCTGCTGAGCTGGCCAAGCTGCTGAACGATTAACCGGTGTTATAACAACTCGCGTGAACCTCAGAAAGCGTTAACTGAGATGGGTTCATGCAAGCAAAGCCAACGAAAAAGCCCCAATTAGTCGCAACTAACTGGGGCTTTGCTTATATTGATAAGCTCTTTTAAAGCAAGCGCTTACGTTTACAAGTACTCGACGTTCACGATTTCGTATTCGACTTCACCGCTCGGCGTCGTCACCACCGCAACATCGTCAACTTCCTTACCAATTAAGGCACGTGCAAGTGGCGAGTTCACTGAAATCAAGTTTTGCTTAATGTCAGCTTCGTCGTCACCAACCACACGGTAAGTGACTTCTTCGTCGGTTTTAGTGTTGTATACCGTCACTGTCGCACCGAAACTACTTTGCCGGTTATTCTGCAATTTCGTTACATCAATAATTTGCGCATTCGAAAGTTTGGCTTCAATTTCTTGAATTCGACCTTCGCAGAAACTTTGTTGTTCACGTGCAGCATGATACTCAGCATTTTCTTTTAAGTCGCCGTGCTCACGCGCATCGGCAATCGCTTGAATAATCCGCGGCCGATCTTCACTTTTTAAACGCTTCAACTCGTTGCGTAGTGCCTCCGCACCCGCAACTGTCATCGGAATGTTTGTCATTGATTCAAAATCCTCTTGTGCAGTTCTTGCACCGAGCTCACCCGCGCTCGGTCGTTGACAGTATGGGCTTTCACTGCCGCAAAACCTGCGTTCAATGTGGTGGTGTAACTGACGTTATTCAGCAGCGCTTCGCGACGAATGTAGACTGAATCTTCAATCGCCTGGCGCCCTTCCACCGTATTAATAATATAGCTGTATTCGCCGTTTTTCACAGCATCGACAATATTGGGTCGACCTTCTTGCAACTTGTTCACTACGCTACAGTGAATTCCTTGCGCCTGCAAGGCTTCGGCTGTGCCGCGCGTTGCTTCGACGCTGAATCCTAACGCAGTCAAGCCACGAGCCAAGTCGATGACGCGCTTTTTATCACCTTCACGCACCGACAGCAAGGCTTTACCCTTCGCAGGTAGTGCTTGGCCTGCACCTAAGTTTGCTTTGGCATAAGCCTCTTCGAAACTCTCGCCAACCCCCATAACTTCGCCCGTAGAGCGCATCTCTGGCCCACGAATTGGGTCGACGCCTTGGAATTTAGCAAACGGAACAACAACTTCTTTAACAGAATAGTAAGGCGGAATGACTTCGTCCAAGCAATTTTGCTCTTTCAAAGATTTGCCAGCCATCACTCGAGCCGCAACTTTGGCTAACTGAATACCCGTTGCTTTGGACACAAATGGTACTGTCCGGGCTGCGCGTGGGTTTACTTCAATGAGGTAAATCTCATTGTTTTGAATCGCAAACTGCGTATTCATCAAACCGCGTACATTCAGCTCAAATGCCAATTTCCGGACTTGCTCACGCAATTCAGCTTGGGTAATGTCACTCAGTGAGTACGGTGGCAACGAACATGCTGAGTCACCTGAATGGACACCCGCTTGCTCGATGTGCTGCATAATACCGCCAATGAACACGTCTTCACCGTCACAAATTGCGTCAATGTCAACCTCAATGGCGTTATCTAAAAAGCGATCCAGCAGAACCGGTGCCGAGTTTGACACTTTTACGGCTTCATTCAAGTAACGACGTAAATCCGCTTGGTCATAGACAATTTCCATAGCGCGGCCGCCCAAAACATAGGATGGACGCACAACTAATGGGAAACCGATGCGCTCTGACTCAATCATCGCTTGCTCAACGGTTGTTACCGTGGAGTTCTCTGGTTGTTTCAGACCTAATCGTGTCACCGCCGTCTGGAAACGCTCACGGTCTTCAGCGCGGTCGATTGCGTCTGGCGAGGTACCAATAATTGGGACACCATTCGCTTCGAGGTCTCGCGCTAGTTTCAGTGGTGTTTGACCACCATACTGGACGATGACGCCTTTCGGCTTCTCGATACGAACAATTTCTAGAACGTCTTCTAGGGTAATTGGCTCGAAGTATAAGCGGTCTGAAGTGTCGTAGTCGGTTGAAACCGTTTCTGGGTTACAGTTGACCATAATCGTCTCGTAACCATCCTCACGCATGGCAAGCGCCGCGTGAACACAGCAATAGTCAAACTCAATCCCCTGACCAATGCGGTTTGGACCACCACCGATGACCATGATCTTCTCACGATCACTTGGGCGCGCTTCACATTCTTCGTCATAGGTTGAATACATGTACGCAGTTTCTGACGCGAATTCGGCGGCACAGGTATCAACACGTTTGTAAACCGGGAAGATCCCGAATTCTTCGCGACGTTTACGAACTTCGCTTTCATGAACATCCAAAATTGCCGCTAAACGCGCGTCCGAGAACCCCTTGCGTTTAAGGTAACGCAAGCTGTCCGTGTCCATTCCCGCTAAGCCAAGTTGGCCGACTTCCTTTTCCAACTTCACAATTTCTTCCAGTTGCACGAGGAACCAACGGTCAATCTTAGTTAAATTGAAAACGTCGTCGACACTCATACCCATGCGGAAGGCATCACCAATGTACCAAATACGCTCGGCACCTGGCTCTTTTAGCTCACGAATAATCTTGGTTTTTGCTTCTTCCGGCTCATTTAAATCGACAATTGGGTCCAAACCGTTCATGCCCAATTCAAGGCCACGTAACGCCTTCTGCAGCGACTCTTGTTGGTTACGACCAATGGCCATCACCTCGCCAACCGATTTCATTTGGGTCGTCAGACGGTCGTTAGCGCCAGCAAACTTCTCAAAGTTGAACCGTGGGATTTTAGTAACCACGTAGTCAATCGCTGGTTCAAACGATGCTGGTGTAACACCGCCGGTAATGTCGTTGGCGAGCTCGTCGAGGGTATAACCGACTGCCAGCTTCGCGGCCACTTTAGCAATTGGGAAACCGGTCGCTTTTGACGCCAGTGCAGAAGAACGACTCACCCGCGGGTTCATTTCAATAATGACCATGCGTCCCGTGTCTGGACAAATACCAAATTGGACGTTCGAGCCACCGGTTTCGACGCCAATTTCACGCAGTACCGCCATCGAAGCGTTACGCATAATTTGGTATTCTTTGTCAGTTAAGGTTTGCGCTGGTGCAACGGTTATCGAGTCACCGGTATGCACCCCCATTGGGTCAAAGTTTTCAATCGAACAAACAATGATGCAGTTGTCGTTCTTGTCACGCACCACTTCCATTTCGTACTCTTTCCAGCCGATTAACGACTCGTCGATGAGTAACTCTTTAGTTCGAGATAATGACAGTCCGCGCTTACAGATTTCTTCAAATTCGTCACGGTTGTAGGCGATACCACCGCCACTGCCACCCATGGTGAATGACGGTCGAATAATACACGGGAAGCCAATGCGCTCGAGCACATCGAAAGCTTCGTCCATGCTGTGAGCAATTTCTGCGCGCGGTGTTTCAAGACCGATTTTTTTCATCGCTTTATCGAAACGATCACGGTCTTCCGCTTTATCGATCGCATCTGCCGTGGCGCCAATCATTTCAACGTTATACTTCTTCAGAACGCCCTGGGCGTCGAGTTCGAGCGCACAGTTCAATGCGGTTTGCCCACCCATGGTTGGCAGGATGGCATCCGGACGCTCACGTTCAATGATTTTCTCGACCACTTCCCAATGAATTGGCTCGATATAAGTCGCATCCGCCATTTCTGGGTCAGTCATAATGGTTGCTGGGTTCGAGTTCACCAAAATAACGCGGTAACCTTCTTCCCGCAGTGCCTTACAAGCCTGCGCTCCCGAGTAATCAAATTCACACGCTTGGCCGATAACAATAGGACCAGCGCCGATAATCAAAATACTTTTAATGTCTGTACGTTTTGGCATCGTGGCACCCGTCCTTATTGCTTCGCAGCTTCAAGCAGTTCAATGAAATGATCGAACAGTGGCGCAGCATCCTGCGGCCCTGGACTCGCTTCTGGGTGACCTTGGAAACTAAACGCCGGTAGGTCAGTGTGATGAATGCCTTGCAGCGTGCCATCAAAAAGCGACTTGTGCGTCGCTTTTAAATGCGCTGGTAAAGAGGCTTCTTCAACTGCGAACCCGTGGTTTTGACTGGTAATCATTACCCGCCCAGTTGCTAAGTCTTGCACCGGGTGGTTGGCACCATGATGGCCGTGCTTCATTTTGACTGTTTTCGCACCGGTAGCGAGCGCTAAAAGCTGATGGCCTAAACAAATCCCAAAGACTGGCAGTTGTTTTTCGAGGAATACTTTTATAGCCGCTATCGCATAATCACACGGCGCTGGGTCACCAGGACCATTCGACAAAAAGACACCGTCCGGACTCAATGCTAATACTTCTTCAGCAGACGTTTGTGCGGGTACCACTGTGATTTTGCAACCGCGGTCAGCTAGCATGCGCAGAATGTTGAACTTAGCGCCAAAATCGTAGGCAACTACATGATATTTGGTTTCGCCCTGTTGCGTGTGTCCCTGTCCGAGTTTCCAGGTTCCCTCGGTCCAAGGGTATGGTTTGCTGCAAGTCGCAACTTTCGCAAGGTCCATTCCTGCAAGACCTGGAAATGCTTTCGCCGCTTCGAGTGCCGCAGCGACAGGTGCGTCTTCACCCGCATTATAGGTCATGATACAACCGTCTTGAGCACCGGTCTCACGCAAACGATTAGTCAATCGACGCGTATCGATGTCGGCAATACCGAGAATGTTTTGCGACTTTAGATAATCACTCAGAGATTGAGTACTGCGGAAATTACTGGCGATTGGGGACAAGTCGCGGATGACTAAGCCTTTGGCCCAAATTCGCGATGACTCAGTGTCTTCAGGGTTGGTGCCGTAATTGCCAATATGTGGGTAAGTGAGGGTAACAATTTGTTCTGCGTATGAAGGGTCGGTTAAAATTTCTTGATAGCCGGTCATGGCTGTATTGAAAACAACTTCACCGACAGCCTGCCCTTCCGCACCAATTGCTGTGCCATAGAAAACAGAGCCGTCAGCTAGAACCAGAATGGCCCTACGCATGGACTTACTCGCCGAAATACTCAAGGGTACCTCCGAACATAAAAAAACGGGCAAGTTTGCTTTCACTTCCCCGCTTTACACCGAATCATGCACAGCCAGACCCACTTCAGTTTCGCTAACTTTCACTCGACTCCCACCTAATCTGGGTTCCTAAACACTGCTTGCGTTTAGTCGAAAGGAGCACGCTAAGCGTTCCTTTGCACGTTCCTTTGCAAGAGTAGTGTGAAAAAGTTAGCGGCGAACGGATGGCTGCACCTGTGCTTGCCGGCGTTCGGCAAATTGTTCGTATTCTACGAAAAATCGGCTTTCTAGTCTAGTCCGAGGACGTCCTTCATTGCATAAATCTGCGGTTTTTTTTCTGTTGCCAACCATGCAGCGGCACGCAATGCACCGTCCGCAAAGGTACTTCGATTAGCGACGCGATGCGTGAGTTCGAGGCGCTCACCGCCAACGACCAAATAGACCGTGTGCTCACCGACAATATCGCCAGCCCTCAGCGTCGCAAACCCAATGCTGCCTTTTTGATATTGATGGTCATCGGCATTGCGGTTCAGCTCTGCAACCTCTTCAAGCGCTTGCCCGCGCCCACGCGCCGCTGCTTCACCAAGCAACAAGGCTGTACCAGATGGGGCGTCTACTTTCCGTGTATGATGCGCTTCGAGCACTTCAATATCTGCTTCGTGACCGAACACCGCACTCGCTTTCTCGGTTAACGCGGCAAGCAGATTCACACCCACACTGGTATTTGCGGCATAAACAATAGGCACCGACGTTGCGGCAAGAGCCAACGCATCACGACCTCCCTCGCTAAGTCCAGTGACACAAATCACCGCCGGTTTCGCCAACTCAGCATAAGTCTCAACCCGTTCTTCAAGCCCTTCCGGTAAGGCAAAGTCAATCACCGCATCGGCGTCTGCAAGTGCCTGCAGATCATCAGTCACCGCAACACCATTGGCTTGACCAAACGCTAACAGACCGCTATCAACACCAATACTGTCGGACCCAGCGCGGCCGATTGCGGCGACAAGTGAGAAGCCTTCGTGGCTCGCTATCGCCCGAATAACTTCCCGGCCCATCCGACCGCTGGCTCCGACGATGGCGAGTTTAATTTGTGTTGTCATGTAGGCAGTCATGCGTTCCCTTGTTGTGATCTCGTTTAACCTTATTTTTGACTTGATGCCGATGAAGCGTGCGCACTTTCGCCGTTCCCACCACGTTGACGCGCCAGCTCTGCGTTGAGTATCTCTTCATCGATCATCTTTTCTGAACGTGCCACGGTTGCGGACACTGCCATATCACCGGTGACATTCGTTGCTGTACGCATCATATCAATAATTCGGTCAATTGCGGCAATAAATGCGATCCCTTCGAGCGGCAATCCTACCGCAGCCAAAGTCACTGTAAGCATGACCATAGCCGAACCTGGAACCCCTGCCGTACCAATCGACGCAAGGGTTGCCGTGACCATAATAATGGCATATTCGGTGAAACCAAGGGGAATACCGTATAAATGCGCAATAAATATCGCGGCGATTGCTGGGTAGATACCACCGCAGCCATCCATGTTAATCGTTGCACCAAGCGGCAACGAGAAACTAGCGTATTCTTTCTTTACACCTAAACGTTCGGTCGTCGTTTTCAACGTTGACGGCAAGGTACCAAAACTACTTGAGGTCGAGTAAGCAATGACTTGCGTTGGGAAAATGGCACGGAAAAACTCCATCGGTTTAATTTTTGCGCCCCAACGCACCAAACTACCATAAACAAAAATAATGTGAATTAAGCAGGCAATGTAGATCGCGACAATAAATTTGCCGAGCGGCAGGAGCATTTCTAAGCCATAGGTGCCGACGACCCAAGCCATTAAACCGAATACACCAATGGGCGTAAGTTCCAAGACGTAACGCGTGATTTGATACATGACCTCCGCACCCGCGTTGAAGAAATCACGCACCGGTGCTGCTTTCTCTTTTAGCGCATTCAATGCAATCGCTAACAACACGGCAAAAAAGATAATTTGTAGCACGCGGCCTTCCACCAGCGCCGCAAATGGGTTGGTCGGAATGACACTCAGCAGCACTTGCGAGACAGGTGGAATATCACGTTCAACCACCTCACCTGCGGTTAGCTCGACCGATGGCGTTAGGTCCATGAAAGTTCCCACAGCGAGGCCGATTGCGCTGGCAATCAATGCAGTAAGTAGGAATAGACCAACGGTCTTCGACGCTAGGCGACCGAGGTTGTTGTGACTTTGCATGCTCGTGATACTGCTCACAATCGCAAACAGAATCAGCGGCGCAACCAGCATTTGGATCGAGCGCACAAACAACTGCCCAAGGGGTTGCATCGCTGCGCCAATTTCGGGCAGACCAAAACCCAGCAAGGCGCCAAGCACAAACGCGCCGAGCACCCGCTGCCAAAATGGAATCGCAAACCAAGCTTTAAACATACTTATCCCGTTGAATTAGAGTTTTCTCCGTAACCGCTATGCGCCACAAGAGAAGCAGACAAGAGGAAGCAGACTCTCACCACCGCAACCTCGAGCCTAAAACAAAAAACCGCTCTGCTCAGACACTGTACTGTTCAGAACGGTTTTTCGGAAAGAATAGATTCATCTTACTTAGATCAATTTTTTATTCTTCCTCTTCATGCATTTGATCTAGCTTGGACGGACGTGGACAACGGGTTAAACGTCCCTGCCGCGCACGCTCTTCGTAATAGGGCATGACGTTTGGAATTTGGTTGGTTAAATCACGAATACGGCTGTCCGGTGAAGGATGCGTCGACAAAAGTTCGGGTGTACCACCGCCGCCAGCTTGAGCCATAAGCTCCCACAGACGCGGCGCTTGGTCCGGCTGGAAGCCAGCTCGAGCCATTAAGTCCAAGCCAATCTCGTCCGCTTCAGACTCGTGACGACGGCTATAGGGTAATGCTACTGCAAGTTGGCTGGTAATTCCGAGTCCCGCCATAATCATCGCCCGTTGCCCGGCTGAGCGTTCCGAAGTGGCTATATCCGCGGCTAACAGGCCCGCACTAATTAACAGGTTCGTCGATAAACGTTCACTACTGTGATCGGCCATGACGTGACCAATTTCATGACCCATTACGGCGGCGACCTGGTGTTCATTCTCCGCCAGTTTCAAAATACCAGTATAAAAGCCAATATAACCACCCGGCAAAGCAAAAGCATTAATGGTCGCTGACTCAAATACCACAACTTCCCATTCAATATGGCTATATTCTTGCGGTAACACCTCAATAATTGCGTCAGCAATACATTGAGCATATTGATTCAGTGCCGGATCGGTTGAAACCGTTTCCTCTTGCTTAATCTGCGAAAACGCTTCGGCACCCATCGAATTCAACGCGCTGCCAGAAAAGAAGTTCAATTGTTTACGCCCTGTTGGCGAGGTGGTACATGCGGCCAACAACACTCCAGTTAACAAAACCACACCAAATATACGTAAGCGCTTCATACTGTTTACCTTCAGTGGTTAATAATCAAGACTAACAATACCTGTATTGAGTACTTAAAAACAGGAAATTAACATAGCTTTACAGCCTCTGTTAGGCAATTTTGTCAGCGATCTACCATTAAATGGTTACACACCACCTCGATATTTCGCGGTAATATCAAGCAGTTTGCCTGCGTGCAGTTGGTATATGCGTTGTGCATTTAAAATGGTTTCGGGGCGATGGGCGATAATAATTTGTGTCATGCTTAGCTTTTGAATAGCTTGGTTAACATGATGCTCTAAGCCGACATCTAAATGGCTGGTGGCTTCATCCATGAGCAATATCTTCGGCCGACGGTATAAGGCGCGGGCCAGCAGCAGCCGTTGCTTTTGCCCACCTGATAGCGCACTGCCCATATCGCCCACTAGCGAATTATAGCCCATTTGCATGGCGTTAATATCATGGCTAATGCCCGCAAGTTGGGCGGCGGCATAAACCCTATCCATGTTCACTTGCGGGTCGAAAAAGCTGATATTTTCCGCCAAGGTACCCGACATCAGCTGGTCATCTTGCATCACCGCAGCCACTTGGCGGCGATAGTTGCGCAAGCCAATGTGTTGAATATCCACACCATCTACTTGCACCTTGCCATGCTCGGGCAACAATAGCCCCAACATAATTTTCATTAAAGTGGTTTTGCCCGTACCCGAGGGGCCTATAATGGCAATTTTACTGCCCTTAGGAATATCGATGCACAGTCCATCAAACAACAAGGGCTCGTTATCGGCATAGCGAAACCGAATATCGCGTAGGCTCAGTTGGCCGTTAATAGCTTTTTCAGGAACACTAAATCCTTCGTCTTCTTTATCTGTTAAGGCAATATCGGCCAAGCGGTTGAGGTGGAGCTTCAGCATTTTCAGCTCCACCACCAACGCTATCAGTGAGGCAGCCCGGCCAGTGAAATGCCCTTTGTACGCCATAAATGCAAACAGCATACCAATGGTCATCGTTCCTTCCATCACCAGCAGCGCACCCAAGTACAAAATAACAATGCCCTCGAGGCCAAACAACACTTGGTTAGCTGTGCCTGCCCCAATGCCCCACTTAGCCAGTGAATAACCTTTATTGACCGATTCTACATGTTTGTTCTGCCAAAGGTTTAACCGCTCAGTTTGCTGCCCAAACAGCTTTAAACTTTGAATGCCACGAATAGATTCCATAAATACGCTGTTTTCGTTCGCCGCCGTGACAATGCTTTCTTCAGTCAAGCGCCGCATTGGCCAGTAAAACAGCCAACGCAGCAGGCCGTACAGCGCCACCACGGTAAACACCACAAAGCTTAGCATCGGGCTGTACAGCAGCATCATCACCAGCACTAATATAATCATAATGCCATCAAGAATTCCCTCGATAAGGCTACTGGTAATAATACGTTGAATGGAGGCTAAAGAGCCAAAGCGTGACGTAATATCTCCCATGTGGCGTTTTTCAAAAAAAACAACCGGCAAATGCAACAAATGGCGAAACAAATTAGTAACCATTTGCATGTTCAAGTGAGTACCTAAGTGCAGGGCGATCCAGCTGCGAAGTACCTGCACGGTCACTTGCATTACCATCAGTAACCCAAAGCCAATGGCTAACACCACCAGCAACGGCTTATCGTTGCTGACCAGCACATCATCAACCACAAGCTGGGTATAATAGGGTGAGGCTAGAACGAAGAACTGCAAGACTAACGACAAGACAAACAGTTTTGTCAGCGACGGTACAAGACCTTGAATATGGCTCCAAAACGAAGTGAGGCTTAAATGTACCCGCTCATCTACTTTTTTGAACTGACTTGTGGGCATGAGCTCGAGGGCAATACCCGTGAACGCTTTATCAACTTCCGTGAAGCTAATTTTCCGCTCACCGATGGCTGGATCGAAAATAGTAATAGCGTTGCGGTGCACTTTTTTCAGCACCACAAAATGGTTCATTTCCCAATGTAAAATACAGGGAGTTGAGAGCTTACCTAGCTCATCAAGCTCTAGCTTTAAAGCACGTGGGGTTAACTCTAGTTGCTGAGCCAGCAACATAAGTTGCTGCATATTTGCGCCTTTTAAAGACACGTTGTGCTTGCTGCGTAAAGTAACTAAATCAATACGATGGCCAAAATGATTGGCTACCATCGCCATGCAGGCAAGGCCGCATTCTGCGGCTTCGGATTGGAGTATCATCTTAGTTCAAACTTTATATAAAATATTTAATAAAATACATGCTAAAATTCACCGCAGCATGCATTACGATCGGTGTGATGACACTCCCTGTTATATATCGAGCCAGTCCAAATAACACTGTGATCGGCAGCATCACATAAATAAGAAAACCCATCTCATTACTGGAATGCATAAAAATAAAGATGATACTTGTGGCCGTAATCGCACCAATATCTTTAAAAAGTCCGTTTGAAATATACGAGTACAGTACACCTCTAAACATTAACTCCTCAAAAATCGGTGCTAAAACAAGGGTTACAAGCAAGATAGACGCAAGATGATACCCGTCGTTTCGCGAGGGTGATAAACCTCCATTCTGATGAAACAAAAGGTAAACAGTGATAACGTAAAGCACTGAAAAAAACGAGAATAAAATAACTTTTAATGGAGATGTTTTTCTTAGAGCAAATATATTTCGCCAGTCACTTACTTGTTTGGATGAAAATAAGACAAACAAAATAACTAGCAATACACCGCCAGACAGAATTGAGTATATTTGGCAGACCACACATGATTTATTACTTTCCACTCCATAAAATATTATACCGTTCAAGACGGTCCAAAAATAAAGCCAAGAAAAAAAGAAAAAAATCGCTTTAAACACTTTTTAAAACCCCAACTATCGTGTTATGGAAAGTCCATTATTTGAATTTTCTTGATTAAGAATACGTACATAACTGGAAGCTAACCTAATCGTAATTGATTATGTATTTCAGCGTCCGACTGGGAAACTAAATCGATCTACGATAAATCACTTTAAACTTAATATTGAGGCACCTCGGAAAACAAAGAAGAGAGCATAATACGATAATTATGCTCTCTATGATTGTCAGCTACAGTAATCCAGAACTGTCATTTGCCCTAGCTCCTGCTGCACATTCCTCAG
>JAMCRH010000237.1 GCA_023380515.1 Gammaproteobacteria bacterium
TTATCAAAGTGGTGAACCCTCTCTCACAGCATCAGAGGGTGGGGCGAGAAGAATGTTGGCACCGATTTTGTCATCATCGCTGACCACCATTTCATCATTTATTCCGTTGATGCTGATAAGCGGGGTGATAGGCAATATTCTGTTTGATATCCCGTTTGTAGTGATCTGCGTGATAATCGCTTCGTTGATTGAGTGTTTTCTGATTCTTCCCGGACACTTACGCCATAGTTTTCACAATATTCATAACGCTAAACCATCGGCAATCCGTGCCCGATTAGACAATGCCTTTAATTATCTACGTGATGATCTATTTCGACCATTGGTGACGCAGGCGGTGAAAAACCGCGGTTTAACCGTCAGTGTGGCGATGGCCTTGTTGATAATCAGTTTTGGTCTATTAGCAGGCGGACGCATTGCCTTTAATTTTTTCCCGTCACCGGAAGGCACCACGGTGTTAGCGAATGCGCGATTTGTCGCTGGCACACCGCGCAGTGAAGTTGATAAATTTCTGCAACATATTTCCGCCACATTAGAGCAGACCGATCAGCAATGGGAACAGCCATTAGTCGATGTAGCGACCAGTAAGTTAGGTGCTGCGGGAACAGCAGGTGGCATGTCCGAATCGCAGATTGATGATCGATTTGCTTCGATGCAGGTAGAGCTGACTTCACCGGATCAGCGTGATGTGCGTAATCAAACCTTTATTAATGCCTGGCGCGAGAAGATTGTGCTGCCAGCTGGCATTGAGACTTTTACCATTTCTGAACGTCGTGGCGGACCGCCGGGTAGTGATATTGATATCCGTTTGACGGGAGGTAATACCGATGTGCTCAAAGCTGCTGCCAAAGAGGTGATTGAAGCCTTGCAACGTTATCCGGGCGTCAGTGCTATTGAAGATGATCTGCCTTATGGACAGTCGCAGTTGATTTACCGACTGAAGGATCAAGGTAAGGTGCTGGGATTGACGGTAGAAGATGTCGGTCGGCAATTACGAGCAGCTTATGACGGACGACTGGTGCAGATCTTCCAGGACGGTGATGACGAAGTTGAAGTGCGGGTGATGTTACCGGATATTCAACGTAATACTCAGGCATCACTGGATGCCTTTATGATTCGTTTACCCAATGGTGGCAGTGTGCCACTTGAATCGGTAGTGCACTTTGATGCAAGACGCGGCTTTGATGTGTTGCGTCATACCGATACCCGTCTGGCGGTGCATGTGACGGCTACCGTTGATAGTCTGGTTACCAACAACAATACGATTTTGGCTGATTTACAATCGGAGTTTTTACCTGATCTGACCTCAAGGTATGGCATTCAGGTTGTGTTTGAGGGCAGGGCAGAAGAGCAGGCCGATACCATTGGTGATATGAAACAAGGTGTGTTGCTGGCGTTTGCCTTAATCTACATTATTCTCGCCTGGGTATTTGCTTCCTATGGTTGGCCATTGGTGGTAATGACTGCGATACCATTTGGTTTGATCGGGGCGTTGGTTGGACATTGGTTATTAGGCATCGATCTGACCATATTGTCGTTATTTGGCATTTTTGGTCTGTCGGGCATTGTGGTAAACAATGCGATTATCCTGGTCACCTTTTTCAAAAATTTACGTCAAAAAGGCCTTGATACGCAAAATGCCATTATCGAAGCATCGGTATTACGGTTGAGAGCGGTGTTACTGACATCACTCACCACGATCGGTGGTTTAACACCTTTATTATTTGAAACCTCACCGCAGGCACAGTTTTTAATTCCGATGGCCGTCTCTATTTCATTCGGCCTAATGTTTGCCACTATATTAGTGTTGCTGGTAATTCCGGCCTTTTTGTCTTTTCATGAGAGTATTGCTGACTATATGGCTAATCTTCGTTCCGGCAAACCACAACCAGAATAAGGATAGAGCGATGAAGCGACATGTTGTTGGTTTAATGATTTGGCTTGCTGTGAGTGGTGTCAGTGTGGCTGATGAGGCTGCTCCGGTCACGTTGAAAACGCTGACAGATTATGTATTTACTCATCATCCGGCACGCCAGGCAGAAGCCAGTATGGATGCGTTGGCCGAGAGTCGTTTAGCCTTGGCAGGGCAACTATTTGCTGAGCCGTTAAGTTTATCGGTGAATCATTTTAATGATGTGATTGGCAGTGGCGATGGATTACAGGAATGGGAAAGTGCGATAGAGATGCCCATCTGGCTGCCTGGAGAGAAACGCCAGCAACAAAATCTGTCACGTCATCTTGCTGCAGAAGTTCCGTATTATCAGCAACGTATCCGTTTAGATGCGTCGGCTCAGGTGAGAGAACATGTCTGGCAGGTGATGCTCTCTGCAGCTAAAGTTCGTCATGCCGAAGTGTTACAGGAAAACTCAGAGAATTTACTGAAAAACGTACAAAGTCGGGTTGAGGGCGGTGATTTAGCTGATTCCGAAGCTTTACTTGCCCAAACGCATTATCTGGAAATGCAGTCACAACTTGCCTCGGCCAAACTGGATTTGCAACAAAGCCTAAACCAATATCAATATTTAACCGGACAGCAGGTATTACCTGACGAAATTGAAGAAAGTCTGCCTGAATCCACGGAAATTCATCGTGATCACCCATTATTGGCAGAACTTGAGCAACAAATCGCCAGACACCGCAGTGAAGTCGCCAATGCCCGTTATGATAATGCGCGCCATCCAAGTTTATCTGTCGGCATTAAACGGGAACGAGATGAACACGCCGATCCTTACAACAACAGTATCGGTGTCGGAGTGAGTTTTGCTTTGAATGATGCCCGATATCAGCAACCAGCTATTGCTGCTGCAAGTCGACAATTGGCTGATTTGCAAATTGCCCAGCAACAGCAGCTTCGGCAATTGGAAGCTGCTTTACTTGCCGCTATGGATAGACTGAACAGTTTGCAACAACGACAAGAGATGTTGAAACAGCAGTTTGATGTCAGTCAGCAATATGTTTCGATGCAGCAGCGCAGTTTTGATATGGGTGGTATTGATTTAACGACATTGTTACGCAGTCAGGAAGTGACCAATACACATCGTCATCAACTGCTGCAGTTACAAATTGAGATTCAGCAGCAAATTGCACAGATTAATCAGATAGCGGGTCGAACACTGTAACCATCTTGTTTACACAATTATCTGCTGGTTCCCATTTCGACTCGCATTCTAGCAGTCAGATCTTCCCATAACGATAATCGTGAAGCATCACCGACCCGTTGTCCCTCACCACGTGATTTGGCTAGCCATAAGCCTGTACCGTTAAAACTATAAACAGGGATCAGATCCTGGCGGCGATTGGCCGGTTGGATTTCACTAATTAGATTATCCAAAACCAGCGGAATTGCCCGTCTATTTTCAAAATAGGTCAATACCATGTGCGCCTGATTCAGGTTGACGGCTTTAACATAGGTGATACGCAGTTTATCTTCATTCACACCGAGTTGTTTCAGGGTGAAATATTTGGCAATGGAATAATCTTCACAATCACCAGCGCCTAATGACAGCATTTCAATCGGTGTAGCCCAGTAATCTTCCTGATTCCACAACACAATATCATCGACG
>JAMCRH010000238.1 GCA_023380515.1 Gammaproteobacteria bacterium
GGAAAGATTTGGGTAAATTATTTAATAATACGTCGGGGTTTTGGAGGGGCAAGGCAACCAGAAGGGATTTGAAATGAAAGAAAAGGCCCTAAGCCCAATAACTGCCCAATCTAATACCCCTTCAGGTCCCTTCTTGGTTGCCTGCTTTTTGTTCACAAATTAAGAAGGCGTCTCATATGGGTGTTATCAATAGAGCAGTACGGAATATTTCCAGAAGAAAAATTCGCGCATTATTAGTCATTATCGCCTTAGGTTTTTCCTTGGCAATTATGATTTCTATCCCTGCTGGCGTTTTAGCTAACCAGCAGACAGCCACCAACATGGCAAACGACCTATCCAGCACAATAAACCAGACAAGTCAATCCATCAACGCCACGGCAACGCAGATTGACTGCACTATTTCTTCTGGTTTTTCAGGTTTCGGCTTTACTGGAAGCGGCAGTGGCAGTGGAAGTTTTACTCCTGGGCAGTTTGGTCAAGGTAGCAGTGGTGGAACTGGGAGCAGCGGCGGATTCGGTGGGTTTGGCGGTGGCGGCAGACCTGGCATGTTCGGCGGCGGAGCTTTTGGCATGGGTCAAGGTAGCCCGATGAACGAGAGCTTATACACAGATATCAATAGTACTGTCCCGGGGATTGCTGCTGTTGAGCCCATTCTGCAGGTAACTGAGGGTCAGAACCAACCAATATCACGGTTCGGTAGATCATTCACTTTTGTAGTGCCTGATTACTACATCGAAGGCATACCCTTAACCTCTGATTTAGTTAACAACTACTCGGTTTTGCCCACGAACATAACTGAGGGACGAAACCTTCAGGCAGGTGACAGCGGGGTTGTTGTGCTTAGCGAAAACAACTCGGCGTACTTCGGTGTTGGCGTAGGTGGTTCCGTTAACATTTTAGGTCAATCCTTCACGGTGGTAGGTATCCATGGCACATCAGGCGTATCGGATAGGCTAACATTGTACATGAACCTGTCTGATGCTCAAGCTTTAACGAGCAACGTTGGTTATATTACGGATCTTAGAGTGTTCGCACAGAGTGCAGATGTTGTTTCTCAGGTAGCAACCTCAATAAATTCGCTGCATCCTGAGCTTCAAGTAACCACGGCACAGGACCGATTAACGGCACTTCAAAATGAACAATCAACATATACAACGGCGCTTGCAAATGCCCAGTCCTCTATTGATGCAACGCAGACAACTGCAGTCGAAGAAATCATCATCGTGGTCGCCGCAACCAGCCTGATAGTCTTATTCGTTATGCTATACACAGTACGCGAACGCACCAAAGAAATCGGAACGCTCAAAGCCATAGGCTTCAGCAGCTGGACTGTGATGGGACAATTCATGCTTGAAGGCGTGTTGCTGAGCATGATAGCTGGCTTGGTCGGCATAGCCATAGGCTTCTTTGCTGCTCCAACGCTCTCTTCGCTAGTGCTTTCCCCAACTAGCGCCGCTGGGAACACCGTCGTCAGGGGCGCAACAAGATTAATTCCAGGATTGGATGCAACCGCAACCCTGAACGTTCAGCTTATGCTCCTGGGCTTTGCCGCGGCAATCGCGCTTGGAGCGTTAGGCAGCTTGTACCCAGCTTGGAGAGCAGCAAAAATCAGACCAGCAGAGGCGATGAAATATGAGTAAACCAGTACTGCAAATCGAAAACCTAAACAAAACCTACATGCTTGGCAAACGCGACGTTCCAGCCCTCACAAACCTAAACTTAACCGTGAACGCCGGCGAGTTCGTAGCAATCATGGGTCCATCAGGGTCAGGCAAAACCACATTGCTCAACGTCATCGGCTGCATCGACAAGCCAACCAGCGGACAAGTGCTCCTCGACGGTATCGACGTTGGCAAAATGCCTGAAAACCAACTCTACAAGATACGCCGCGACAAGATGGGCTTTGTATTCCAAACCTTCAACCTGCTATCCTACCTAAACGCACGCGAAAACGTCGAGTTGCCCATGGAAGGAAAGATTAAATCTAAAAGTGAACGCAAAAAAAGGGCAAGTGAGCTTCTGGCAATGGTGGGGCTCTCTGGGCGTGAAAACCACCGTCCGCAACGTCTTAGCGCCGGTGAACAGCAGCGGGTCGCAATCGCCCGTGCCTTAGCTAACAACCCTGCTTTTATTCTTGCGGATGAACCGACAGGGAACTTGGATAGCCAAAACAAACAGGAAATCATCAAGCTGCTGGCAAACCTTAACCTTACGCAGGGCACAACCATAATCATGGTTACACATGACAGTCAAGCCGCAAACCACACTGAACGAATGCTGCTGCTTAAGGACGGCAAAATAATCAAGGAAAAAGAGGGATTGCATTTGGCGAAAAAGAACAATAAGTGCCCCAGCTGCGGAGCCAACATTCAATCAAGCGATGATGTTTGCCCCATCTGCAAAAAACCAATAAACGCAATCGAGGAGCCATTCTCAGCCTAATGCAAAAAAGATAAATATGGTCTTACAAGAGGACTTTTTATGGAATCACCATCTTTCCCTTCTCCGTCTCTTCCGCCTCCACCCCAAAAAAACAGACGCGTCTCCGCCGTTCTGATAGTGGCTCTTTTGCTTGTTGGATTAGTCGCAGGCGCCGCAATCGGCTACGCAGTAACCTACTCTGATTTCAACCAAAAACTCACCAACCTGCAAAGCCAAGTGGGGCTTACTCAGGCTGCAGGCAACGGCTCCCAGCAGACATTCATACTCAACGACAACGTTTCTCTTTCAAGTCTCTACCAGCAGGTTAAGTCTTCAGTTGTGGTTATCCAGGACTTAGAACCGCAATACAGCATCTTTGGAGGACTTGCAGGCTACAGTCTGCAGCAGGGCTCAGGCTTCATAGCTGAAGTAAACGGGCAGTTGGTCATCGTCACTAACAACCACGTGATAGCTAACGCAATCAACGAAACCGTAACCTTCTCAAACGGCGATGCTTACCCCGCAAAAGTGCTGGGCTCCGACCCTCTAGCTGACCTTGCTGTTCTCTCAATTTCACCAATGCCCTCTGGGTTGACGCCGCTAACTCTTGCCAACTCCGACGCCCTGCAGGTAGGCGACCCAGTGGTTGCGGTTGGTTCACCATACGGCTTGTCGGGAACGTTAACAACAGGCGTCATCAGCGCGCTGGGAAGAACAATCACGGAAGATTCCGCTACAAGCCAAAACGGCCAAACCATCGCCGACATTATCCAGACCAGCACAGCCATCAACCCTGGCAACTCAGGCGGTCCACTCTTAACCTACAGCGGCGACGTCATAGGCATAACCACAGCCGGCATCAGCAACTCTCAAGGTTTAGGTTTTGCCATTCCCTCAAATACCATAATCCGGGAACTGGGCTCGCTGGTAAGCTCCGGCTCATACACAGACCATCCGTCAATAAATGCGGTGGGAACAGACATGAACTACCAAATCGCCCAAGCCATGGGCTCCAGCGTCACCTATGGGTGGCTCGTGGAGAGCGTTTCCGCAAACAACGGACTCAAAGGCGGCAGCACCCAACAATCCATCCTGGGCTCAAACGTCCAACTCGGCGGCGACATCATAACAGCCATCAACAACACAAGAATAACCAACACCGACGACCTACTATCCTACCTAGAACAACACACCCAACCCGGACAAACCATCAACTTCACCGTAATACGAAACGGAC
>JAMCRH010000239.1 GCA_023380515.1 Gammaproteobacteria bacterium
GTACAGAATTTCGCGGGCATGAATTTCGATATCCGAGGCCTGGCCTTGGAAACCGCCCAGTGGCTGGTGAATCATCACCCGCGAATTAGGCAAACAGAAACGCTTACCTTTGGCGCCACCGGCTAACAAAAATGCGCCCATACTCGCCGCTTGGCCAATACAAATAGTCGACACGTCATTGCGAATAAACTGCATGGTATCATAAATCGCCATGCCCGCAGTGACCGAACCGCCCGGAGAGTTGATATACAAGAAGATGTCTTTTTCTGGATTCTCAGACTCCAAGAACAACATCTGGGCAACGATCAGGTTTGCCATTTGCTCTTCGACAGGACCACACAAAAAGATGATGCCTTCCTTAAGCAAGCGGGAATAAATATCAAACGAGCGCTCACCCTTTGCTGTTTGCTCAACAACAATGGGTACTAACGCAGCCATTGGATCCGGCAAGTTGTTTCCCATTAGAACTTCTCTCCTCAAATAAAAATGGCTCAGATGAAACATCTGAGCCATTAAACCAATTCTTACAGAATTCAGCAAATGCTTATTTTGCTGGCGGGTTCATCACGTCGTCGAAGCTTACTTGCTTCTCAGTCACTTTTGCTTTCGCCAACACGAAGTCAATTGCTTGATCTTCTAAAACCACGTTGTGGATTTGCTGCATCGCTTCCGCGTTCTGCTTGTAGTAGTTGATCACTTCTTGTGGATCTTCATACGCAGACGCTTGGCTCTCAAGCATTTCGTCAACACGTGCTTGCTCAACTTTCAGCTCGTTGTCTTTGATGACCTGGCCAAGTAACAAACCAACTTTAACGCGCTCTTCTGCTTGCTCGCTGAACAAGTCAGCTGGCAACTCAGGCATGTTTTGTGCGTTGCCGCCAAAACGTTGCATCGCTTGCTGACGCAGCACTTGAATTTCTTGCTGTTTCAGAGCTGCAGGAACTGGCACGTCGTTGTTTGCTGCTAACAAGCCTTGAATCACTTGTTGCTTCACTTTGCCTTTTACAGCGTTTTTCAGCTCGCGCTCCATGTTTTTACGCACTTCGCTACGTAACGCGTCGATACCGCCGTCGCCAATGCCGAACTGGCTTGCAAACTCGTCGTCAAGCTTCGGTAACTCAGGCGCTTCAACTGTTTTGATCACAAGATCAAACTCAGCTGCTTTACCTTTCAGGTTTTCAGCGTGGTACTCTTCCGGGAAAGTCACTTCGATAGTTTTCTCAGTGCCTGCCTTCAGACCGATCATTGCGTCTTCAAAACCTGGAATCATGCGGCCTTGGCCAAGCTCAAGGGTGAAGTCTTCTGCTTTACCACCTTCGAATGCTTCACCGTCAACCCGACCTAAGAAATCGAAAGTAACCTTGTCACCTTCTTTCGCGCCACGCTTCACTTCTTTGAAAGTTGCGTGTTGCTTACGTAGGGTTTCCAGCATGTTGTCAACGTCAGCGTCGGTTACTTCTGCAGCGAATTTTTCAACTTCAACTTTGTCGAGGTCTTTCAATTCAACTTCAGGGTACACTTCGACTGTTGCAACGAATTCTAAATCTTTGCCTTCTTCGTCAAACTTTGGCTCGATTTGCGGTGCGCCAGTTGGGTTGATTTTTTCTTGAATCAACGCCTCAATGTAATGACGCTGGATTTGCTCCATGACCACGTCTTGACGAATCGCTGGGCCAAAACGCTTAGCCACTAAGCTCACTGGCACTTTACCAGGGCGGAAGCCGTCCATGCGAACCGTGCGTGCACGTTGCTTGACTTGGTTTTTCACTTCGTTTTCAATTTTATCAGCCGGGATTGTGATGGTTAACCGGCGCTCTAAACCTGTTGCTTCTACAGAAACCTGCATTGCTTTGTTACCTCAGCATCACTTAAACGTGCGTTTCGTATTACTGTAGCCGATTGTGCCAACCCCAACATGCGCCAAATATGTGGTGCACACTGCGTTGCAAATCAAAACCAACTACTCCAAATCTGGCGGCGGTTCCTAGCCTTTGCTACCGGCTACAAGCCCCGCTCGCGCTCTCTTTATACCACCAACTGAAGCGTTAATGGTGAAAAAATGACGCGACATTATAACGACCAAGCTGCTGCGAGTCGAGTCAACAAGGGTAATTTCTCACTCAGGCTCGTCATATTTTTTAACAAAGCCATGCTCCTGCGCAGAAAAAATTCGGCCTGACTCGTCCCAACTCATCGGAGCAATTGAGTGGTATTCCCCATTGACAATAGCGCGTGAAATACGCAAACCTAGGCGCTAACCGAGCTGAAAACAGCAAAGAATAACAACAATAAACCGCCGGACTAGAAATGAAACAGCCGTTGACAACGCAAGTTAGCACAACGCAAATCATGGACGCCTTACCCGTGGCCACCATTTGCATTTGCCACGATAATCTGAGCGAAATCAGTGACGTGGGGCAAAAGAAAGGTGCCCTACAAAAAGCCGAAGTGACCGTCAACGAGACTGCACTGACGTTGTGTCAACTCGACCCATTGAGTGAACTTGCCACCCAAATTGCCGATTTAAAATTTAGTATCGAAGAGCCCTTGCAGCATCAAGTTGCCGCAAGTGACATGGAATCGCCGATTATTTCAGCACTCAGCGAGCCACAAACCGACCGTCGCGACCTGTTACTTGGACACGTGCCCGTGCAACTGAGCAGTGTCCAGCTTAGTAGCAATGCAGAAAAAATCGTTACATTAGTGACCTTGCAGCTTCGTGATCACCGCCTATTTATTTACCGCAACACCCAACTGGACACGTATTCCACAGAGTTATCGATTAAAGAACTCATTAACTTTGAGAAGCTGGTGAGTCAACTCACCTCTGAGTTACAGCCAGAACAAGAAGATCTCGACGATCGGATTGAAAGTGCACTGGCGGCTATTGGTGAGTTTACCCAAGTCGACCGCTCCTATGTATTCCTGTTCGACTTCGACCATACCCACATGAGCAACACCCACGAATGGGTTAATCATGGGATTACCTCACATATTGACGAGCTTCAAGACATCCAACAGGAACATTTGCCTTGGTTTTTCGAACAAATGCTTAGCGTGGGTAAAGTGGAACTCACTGACACTGCAGCACTCGGTGACGAAGCAAAGCATGAGCGCGATGAGTTTTTAAAAGAAGATATCCAATCGATACTCTGTGTCGGTATGTATGCAAATAAGCGCCTCATCGGCTTTCTTGGTTTTGATATGGTTGCCCGCCAACGTCGATGGTCACAAATCGACGTCCGCCGCATTCGCATTGTCGCAGACCTCATTGCTACAGCGATTCATTCGTCACGCCTGCAGCAGTCTTTGGCTTTATCCCAAAAACAACTCCTAGCAACCAATAGCGCCTTACGCGAACTAGCATTACAAGACGGACTGACTGGCTTACCGACCTTACCCAAGCTCAAACTGCGCATTAACGAAGAAATTGCCCGCGCTCGCCGTCAGTCTTATGGACTGTCGATGTGTGTGTTCACCCTCGACAGTTGGCAAAACATTCAAAAGGACCTCTCCGAGGAACATTGGAACTGTTTAATTCAAGACATTGCGGCACGGGTTGGCTCGTGTTTTCGTCGTCATGGTGAAATTCTTGCGCGCTTTGATAGTGCTTCATTTGCGGTCATTCTGCCCCACGCCGACATCGACATAGCCCGCGAACGGGCATTGAAGGTACTTGGCCATGTCGCCACCCTACACACTCTCGAGCATACACCGATTACCGTGAGTGCCGGCATCGTCCAATGGCAAACCGACATGGACGCGGAAGACTTACTCATGCAAGCGCAGAACAATGCTTGCGAGGCTCACCTCCAAGGTGGCGATCAGGTTCTATAAAAACAGCGGAAGGAAGGCGCTACCTTGCTTTTTCTAAGAAGCCGTGAGAATCTGCAAACGACGTAAAAAATGGCGAGGTAGTCATGCAATTATCGAAAGTCTTACCGAATAAATTGTTCGCTGTAGCAGCCATTATCGGCATGGGTTCCTTGCTCAGTGCCTGCAGCAGCCAGCCAGTGGTCTATCACCAAGACAACCTAAGGGTCGAAGGCAACCAGCTCATTCTCGACGGCATAATCAGTGAAGCAACACCACCGCGATTTCAGCAACTCGTCGAGGAGAACCCAAATTTACAAGCCTTTGTCGTCAATAGCGAAAGTGGTGATCCGCTCTCTGTCATTCAGCTCGGTTATCTCTTGCATCGCAGCGAGCTACCCTTAATTGTTGACGGCCAGTGCCTTGGTCAATGTGCTAACTACCTGTTTACTGCAGCGAAACACCGCACAGTCACTGCGGCATCTGTTGTCGCATGGCGTGGTGGTGCCATGTCACATAGCCGAGTGTTACCTTGGCGTACGTATATGTTGCCGGGCACCCGCGATTTTCTTACTCGCTATTCAGACACCTATTTACGTCGCGAAGAGCGCTTCTTTGAGCGCATTAATGTGAGCCAAGACATTACCGTCTTAGGCTTTGATGAGCGCTTAGGTTGTGACGTTGAAAACATGGAAGGGTTTTACTATTCGTCTGCCGGTCTCTTAGCCCTGGGGCTTGGCTCAACGACATTCGAACAAGACAGCGACCAGTTCGCTCACTATCCTGACAGCTACTGCAAAGTGAATTTAAGTAATTACTTTAACTTTGTGCCTCAGTAAGCACCTGCAAACGTGCGCCCGCTGCAGCAGCAAACTGTTGCAGCGTGGTTAACGCAGTATCGGGAAATGACACCGTCAGCTCCACCTCATGATTATAATCCGCACTAATAACCTGCCCTTCAGCAAGCTCAAGTTGATGGCGGATAGCCTGTTCGGTAGCAAAATCACAGTGAATTTGAGCTTGAGTTTGTGGTGTTTGCACCTCGAGCGTCAACGCCGACACCACCAGCTCTGCAGTTTGCGAGTAAGCGCGTACTAAGCCGCCAGCTCCTAGTTTTACGCCACCAAAATAACGCGTCACCACCACTAATATGTCGCCGATGCCTTTATGTTGCAGCACATTCAAAATCGGTTTGCCGGCGGTACCGCTAGGTTCACCGTCATCGTTCATCGCTGCACTGACCGCATTACCAAGTACATACGCCCAACAATGATGCCGCGCGTCAGGATACTTCGCTTTTACCGCAGCCACTTGTGCTAGCGCCTCTTCGCGGCTGCTCACGCGAGTAGCAAAGCCAATGAATCGGCTTTTCTTAATTTCCAGTTCGCGTTCGCAGCTATCTTTCGGTACCGGGTAACTCATGCTTAGTTGTGGGCAGCTTGAATTGCTTGAACAAGGTCAGCTAATAGCTCTTGTGCGTCTTCAATACCGACCGACAAGCGCAACAAATCATTCGGTACCGGTGTGTCTTCGCCTTCAATACTGGCACGGTGTTCAATCAAACTTTCGACGCCACCGAGTGAGGTTGCGCGCTTCCATAACTGGGTGCGTGCGGCAATATCAATTGCTGCTTTGGCGCCACCGCGAACACGAATCGACAACATGCCACCAAAGCCACCTTCCATTTGCTTTACAGCTGTCGCATGGTCAGCAAAGGACGGTAAGCCCGGATAAAGAACTTCAACCACATGGTCAGTTTGTTGCAGCTGTTCGGCAAGGAACATGGCCGACTCGCAGCTCGTGCGCACGCGTAACACTAACGTACGCATACCACGCAACAACTGCGCGCTGTCTTGTGGGCTTAACACTGCCCCACCTTGGCGCCGTACTTTGCGAATACGCAACCAAAATTCGTCGTCCTTGTCAGCGCAAATCAAAGCGCCAGCAATCACGTCAGAATGACCATTTAAATATTTCGTTGCCGAATGCATAACAATATCGGCACCCAGCTCTAACGGCCGACTCAGCACGGGAGTGGCCACCGTCGAGTCAACTGCGACGCGAATAGGGTGTGCCTGCGACTGCTTCTGCGCCTCATCAACAGCCGCACGAATATCAGCAATATGCCACATCGGGTTTGCTGGTGTTTCTAGCCAGATTAACTTCGTTTTCGCCGGTTGAATGGCGGCTGCTATCGCATCAATGTCCGAGGTGTTAACAAAATCGATACCGACACCCCAAGTTTTTGAAAAATCAATCAACCAGTTGCGCAATGCCCAATACATAACTTTTGGCGCGATCACGTGGTCACCTGGGCGCAGCGCTTGAAACACACTAACCGCAGCAGCCATACCAGAACCAAACAACATGGCGTCGGCGCCCGACTCAATATCCGCCAGCACACCTTCAACCACTCGATAGGTCGGGTTATCGTCACGGGAGTAAATCAAGCCCGACCGATAATGGTTATCGGCGTCACGTAAATAGGTTGTCGACGGATAAATCGGTGGCACCAGCCCTTTCGTTTGCTCGTCGATAAAACCGAGCGCCTGCGCCACACGAGTTTGAATCGACAGGCCTGCCTGTTTGTGCTGAGTCATGTACAAAGTTCCAATCGCAATGCTTGAATCACAATACTCCAATCAAGTCTGGAGTTCGGAGGGCTTATTTTCAGAGGCCTTCTGTTTTCAGATACCTTATGTCATTAAGGTATCAGGTGTCATCAAGGTATCAGGGGCCGATAATCGTTCTCTAACTGAGCGAATGAGAAATCCCCAAGGAAGCGACCAACACTAAGCCAAGTCGCTAAACCACGCAAGTCTTTAAAATGTGGCGGCACGAATGTCGGTTGTTGAATAACACCAGAATCAGCCAACTCACAAATCAGGCGGAAGTCATCAATCGCGAGCTTGCCCGTTAATAACAGCGGTAAGCGGTCGATTTTGCCAAGCTGGACTGCCACCCGAATCAAGTTATACACCAACACAAAACCACGAATGTAGGCCAAGTCTTTGGTGAACGGCTTACCGTTGGGCAAACTGCCACGGAACACACGTTGCGTCAGCGTATAAGCCTCGTCTTGGCCCATACCGTCGTCCACTAACTTGCGGAACACCTCGACAAATTCAGCGCCATCCGCCGCCATCGCCACCGCATTAATTCGCCCAACTAACTTCGCTAAACGCCGCGGCGTCGAGCGCAGGGTAATCACTTCGGTAAGCACAGCTAAGCCTTCTTGGGTGATGGTCGCACTCGGTGTGCCCTTACTTAAACAGGTTAAGTACGGTTGCTGCAGGCCATTTTGAGTGGTACCAATGTGAATCCACCCCTCGTGAACCTCAAGAATATCCAGTTCGCGCTGAGAAAATTTCACATCTTGGTTCAGCTTAATGCGATCACTACCCGCCGCTGCGTCACTGACAATCCCGTCCGACAGCATGACATTCACATTCACGCCTTGCATGCTGTTGTTTAACTGAGCTTGGAGTTTCTCAACAGCCGTGGCGGCGTCGATATCTTTCTTTTCTTCGGGCAGCACATCGCTCGCTAACAGCGTATCGAGTGGGCTTTGCAGCATAGTGGCAAGTTGCGCCAACGACGGTTCGTTGGCATGGAAGACATCGTCGGGGTGGCCAAATAGCTCCACCGACAGTTCGTGAAATTCTTCGGTACCGCGCGCTTCAATCATCCGCACAACGTCACGATATTCGCGACAGGCACGACTCATCAGTTGCGAAACCGGACTCAAGCGCCCTAGTTGGCTGACAATATCGCGCTGCAACACTGCTAGTTGATGACGTAAATCGGCAGGATCAAAACCCAACTGCTTTTGCCGGTAAAAGTCACGGGTGACTTCCGGATTAAATTCAGCTTTGCGTTGGAAAAAACGTTCGCGCACGCTGCGATCCCAGTTAACGGCATCAAGAATACGAATAGGCGATTGAAGTTGAACAAGGCGGTCCGACAAAACGCGGGCGTGTTCGAGAAAGTGTTGTTCAACCATTTTCGGCTCCAAAGTAGACTTTTCAATATCTTACCTTGGAATTGAACCCGATAGAAAGTTCAAAAGGGAAAATGGTCGGCGAGACTGGATTCGAACCAGCGACCCCTTGGACCCAAACCAAGTGCGCTACCAAGCTGCGCTACTCGCCGAACACTAAGA
>JAMCRH010000240.1 GCA_023380515.1 Gammaproteobacteria bacterium
TAAAAATGCTGTGAATGTGATGTTAAATACGCTGACACGTTTAGGCTGGCAACCCAGCCGTGTTTGTAGAGATGTGTTGGAAAACGCTAATGAGTTACTTGACGGAAGCGGTTATCCTGCTGGTAAACGTGGCAATGAACTGTCAGAAGTAGTGCGCTTAATTTCAGTTATAAAAATGGCTAATAAATTGACACATGCACGTAATGGCCACCCGCCACGAACACCAATAGATGCCTATCGCTGGATCAATGACATGCCAGCGGCTTATGAAAAGGCAATTCTTATTGAACATATTCAGTTATACGGCTTGTACCCTATTGGTAGCCTTGCTAAATACGCCGGTGGATTTTTGGCATGGATCATGGACATTGATATCAAAGGGATGCCTTCAAAAATTCATGTAATTAAGAACTTAAGATTTGAAGACGCGATGATTAACAGCATATTGGAGAGCCGAGATTTTTCCCAGCTTGGTAAGTTCGAAGGTATTGTTAATCCAGCAATATATGGCGTGCAGCTAAAAACTAACTAGCGGGTAAGACTCACCTCCTACTCGCTGGTTGGGATTTGGTATGGGCTTTACACGGTTAGCTTGCAGGCGCGATTTTTATTCTCAAACCCGAAGGCGTTGTATTCTCATGTCTCCTACTTTTGCACCAGCGGTTTTTCGACAGCTAGCCGATAAGTTGTCCTGCGTCAGCGAAGAAGGTTTTTTGCAACACCTTGTGAAGTCTTTAGCAGATATCCTGGGCGTTGATCATGCTCTTGTTGAGCATGTCGATAATCAACAAGGTATGGTGACTATGCTGGCGGGTTGGTCTCAGAGTGAATTTATTGATCAGGAGACGTATCCGCTATCAGGCACGCTATGCCAGCATGTCACCAACCACGCTAGATATTTCATCTCCTCCCAGGTTTGCCAACAATTTCCAAGCGATGTGCGGTTGGCTACACTGAGCGTTGAGGGATATTTGGGTATGCCCATCACTGCACCTGATGGCAATTTTTTAGGCGTTATTGCGCTAATGCACTCTTCTCCCTTGGTGCTCCCTCTATATGTCGATGAAGTGCTACGTATAGCGTCCGCATTGGCAGGTTCAGAGTTAGCCCGTCAGCTAGCTGAAAGCGAAACGCAAGAGCAACTGTTGTATAAAAAGCGGGCACTGAAGCGAATCGGTCAATACAACGAAGCGCTGATTAGTACCATTAATGAGCAGCAACGATTTCAACACGCCGTTGTTAGTGTTGCGACCGCTGTCTCAGGAGAAAATGGTGAAGCTTTTCTAAATCAACTAACTATCCATATGGCTGAGGCGTTATCTGCAGAGGTTGGATTTATTGCATTGCTGGATAAACAAAATGCTGATATTGCACATACGTTAACCTTATATATAGATGGGCAGCATCAGGACAATTTTTCCTACTATCTTCCCGGTGTTCCATGCCACAAGGTGATGGTTGAGCAGGAGTGCATTGTTTTAGAGGGCGCCTCCATTATGTTGCCCACCGAAACCAATGGGTCATTAGATTGGGTGAACGGTTATGTCGGACGGCGGCTGGATGATAGCCATGGTCAGCCGATGGGGCTTATTGCGGTGATGTTTAAAAAGCCGCTGGACGATGTGAACGTAGAGCGCAATGTGCTGCAGATATTTGCTGCGCGAGTAGCTTCAGAGCTTGAGCGCCAGCAAGATGAGATCCGTATAAGACAATTGGCATTTTGTGATCCTGGTACTGACTTACCCAATCGTGCTGCCTTTATGCGTCATTTAGAGCGTGTGTATGCTGACCCAGAGACGCCAGAATTAGCACTATTACTGCTGGATCTTAATCATTTTAAAGAGATCAATGATACGGCTGGGCACGACCTGGGAGATTTGGTTCTCAAGGCCGTTGCGAAGAGCTTTAGCGCATCGCTCAATAAAGATGAGTACTTGGCGCGACTGGGTGGCGATGAATTTGTAGTCATCAGTCCTAGGGTAGGAGCGAGTGGCGCCTTGGCCACTGGGCAGCGGCTGTGCAACAGCATCGCCTTACCTCTGATTGTCGACCAGTACTCCTTTGAAATTTCAGTTGGCATTGGTATCTCTATCTATCCTCAGCATGCGACTACACCCCATGAACTACTCAAGCATGCTGATATAGCGATGTATCAAGCTAAGCGGCAAAAACTTCCAATGTGCCTGTTTGAACCCTGGATGGGGCAAGTCGTTGCTGAACAGCTGCATATTGCCAAACGCCTTGCTATTGCTATTTCGGACAAAAAACTAAGCCTGCACTTTCAGCCTCAAGTCGATTTAAAAAGCGGTAAGCTAATCGGCGCGGAGGCGCTTTGCCGTTGGTATGATGAAGAGCTTGGTAATGTATCGCCGGGTAAGTTTATCCCTATTGCCGAAGAGCGTGGCATGATCGTTGCGCTTGGCAGCTGGGTAATTGAAGAAGCCTGTAGGAAAGTAGCTGGTTGGAGTGAGCAAGGCCATGCCATGCCAGGGCAGTTGGCGATTAATATTGCTGCAGAACAGTTCGAAGAAGATGACTTGGTCGCAAGCATACTCAATAGCTGTTCACACTTTGATATAGAGCCTTCAAAACTCAGCCTGGAGATTACCGAAAGCGGTATGATGGCGAACCCCGAAAAAGCCATCGCCATGACCGAAGCATTAAAAAGCAAAGGGCTGGGACTTTCGATTGATGACTTTGGTACCGGGTATTCGTCGCTTGCCTATCTAAAGCGCTTCGCAGCCGATAAAATCAAAATCGATATTTCCTTCGTAAGAGA
>JAMCRH010000241.1 GCA_023380515.1 Gammaproteobacteria bacterium
AGTGGTACAGGCTGTGAGGAAGGCGGTGACGATAACTGCGGCTGGCAGCAATATTGGAAATCGATTTGGTTTAGTCATGGGAGTTACCCGATTGGTTTAGTACACTTTGAGTGTAGACAACTTGCAGAAATTTGGGAGGCTAGCCATCGCGCTGTGCCTACCTACTTACCGCGACCCTTCGGTATTCCTCAATGCTTTGCCGCTACGTGCCTCTAAGTCTTGGATAAACGCTTCTTTATCTTTTGGCGAAATCATGATCGATCCCCAGCGCCCGTACTCAATGCGAAGTCGGTCGAGCGACAAAGCTGGACTAGAGAGCGGATTCGATGTGGGTGTAACACTTTTGATTTGATTCACGGGCACTTGCCACTTAAACGGCCCAGATTTCACCAACAGAGTCTCGTTGCTCAGGGTGTAAACGGTGCTTTTCATCAGCCACAAAGGAAGGCCAGCGCCAAAAATCAGCGCAGGCGCTGACACAAGAATTGCAACAATGCTTCCTGAGCTTGCGACCGAAATAAAGACAATGAAACAAGCAATTACGATGCTGACTATGACCAGTGCAAGCCATGTGTCGATTTTCGAGGCGTAGACTTTTTTCATATGTGTTTCCTTGGTGATACGACTAAAGCAGATGGTATGTATTAGTCCGAACCCTCACTTAAATCAACTTCAATCAAATTCGAATACAAAGTATGAACGTTTCGCCATGCTACACGGAATTGGTTGCGCTTTTTAGGTCGCCAGTTGCCGTTAATTAATTTCATGTTCACACCGGGGTCATAATAGATGGTGCTGCTGTGCAAAGCTCGAAGTAGTTTATCTAAGCTGGTGCCCTTGCCTAGGGTAACTTTTGGGCCAAACTGATAAGTGGTTTGTTCTTCACGAATGGCAGCGTAGGACACGTAACAAGTATTGGTGTGCTTATTCTTCCAATGCTGAATAACCTTCTCAAACTTCCAACCAGCGGCTAGGTTGCCATCTTGGTCGCGCAGCATGAGGCCACCTTGTGGGTCGGTGACTTTGCCTGTCGCGGGGTCGTAGCCCTCTAAGCTCATGGTTAATGTCGATTTCGGATTCGTGACGCCAACGTCATGGCGACTAGCAAAGTCGAGCCGAGTCTCCTGAATATTGGTGCCGTATTGACGCAAGAACACCTCGAGATTATCAAGGTACGTGCCCAAATTTGGTTCAGGCGTCATTAATGTAACGGCTCCGCCAGAGTGCGACTTAATTTCCCAATCCATGAAGTCTGGATCGGGTGAACCGTTTGGTGTAATGCCAAATTGCGCTTCAAGTGTATAACCTGCACCGTTTTGAGCGCGATATTCCAACAGTTCGCCAGCAGCATTCAGTCGACACGATGCAATTGGACCACGTTGATAGATCTCATGAAGTCGCTCGAGTAACTTCTCTTCACTGGTGCGCTGGCTCGTTTTGTACTCGTAAAAAACCGACGCCACAACCGTGGTTTTTCCGCTGTCGATGAGCGCCTTCACTTCCCGCTGCAGGTCATCGTCCCAACTCGTGCAAAACGCCCAAATGGTCGTTTCGTTGATGCCGAGGATTAAATAGCGATTCATTGTCATGCGCTGTTGCCGCTCTTCGCGTGTTGGCGGTTGCATTAAATGAGACGGCGCGATGCCTTTGGTTCGGTCAGTGCCACGCATAAAGCCAGACATGCGAGTTTCTGGGTAATCGGGGTACAAAATAATCTGGGCAGACACAGCATGATCCGTATCGCCATCTGCGTTTATCCAAAAGAAGTTAAGTGGTGCTTTAAATATCGATCCTTTCGCGCTGATGCCATCCGCATAAACATCGCCCGAAGGAATGGCACGAATCACTTCAAAATCAGCACCTAAGTAGATTTGATTCTTGGAATTATCATTGTTGGCGAGCGCCTTAATGAGGAATCGCTTTGCTCCATGCGCTTTCATCTGCTTGATAATGTTTGAAAAAGTAGTCAATGTTCCGTCCGCTGGCTATCTGAGTACTAATCAGCAGCTTAGCAATCAACCTGCTTAAAGTGAAGTAACGGAATAAATTTGAAATTCACCCTAGCGAAATAAACTACTGTATATATACTGTATAAAAGATCAGTTTTTTATTGACAGTTTGGAACGATTATGTGATCCTGTATCACATAAATCACCTAGGGATGTAGGATGCAGCAGATGAGCTTAATGAACGATGCGCAACAACATGGCGAACTCACCGATTTCGAAGTTATTTCAAAGCTACTAGAGATTTACGACCAAGCATTCCTCGCTGATTATTTGAACAACATTCCGAACAACCGCTGGACACGTGAAACCATTAACCGCTGGGTCAAAGGTAAGGCGTCACCGCGCTTAACCCACGCTGAATATCTGCATTTAATGAAGCTGTTCCCCAAAGCCACCGTCACCCCTGAAAACTGTGACTTTAAGTTTATCGATTTGTTCGCAGGTATCGGCGGGATTCGCAAAGGCTTTGAAGAGCAAGGCGGTTTGTGCGTCTTCACGAGTGAATGGAACAAATTTGCGGTGCGCACTTACAAAGCGAACTTTGCCTGCGACAACAGCTACCACACCTTTAATGAAGACATTCGCGATGTGACCCTAAGCCAAAATAGCGAAGTGACCGACGAGGAAGCCTACGCGCACATTGACAGCGTAGTACCGGACCACGACGTGCTGCTTGCTGGTTTCCCTTGTCAGCCATTTTCTATCGCCGGCGTTTCAAAAAAGAATGCGCTCGGTGTTAAGCATGGTTTTGAGTGCGACACCCAAGGTACGCTATTCTTCGACGTTGCCCGAATTATTGCTGCGAAGCGCCCTGCGGCGTTTGTCCTCGAAAACGTGAAAAACTTAAAGAGCCATGATCGTGGTAAAACATTTAAAGTGATTATGCAGGCACTCGACGAGCTTGGTTATGTAGTGGCTGACGCCACCCATGAAGGCTCGAACGACCCACGCATTATTGACGGCCAACATTGGGTGCCTCAGCACCGTGAACGGATTGTACTGGTTGGTTTTCGTCGTGATTTAAATGTCCACCAAGGTTTAAGCTTGCGCGACCTGCCGCGCCCCGCCCCGGAAACAGCGCCAACACTCGGCGACATTCTTGAAGTAGAAGTTGAGGACAAATATATCCTTACACCGAACTTGTGGGAGTATTTGTTTAATTATGCTAAAAAGCACCAAGCTAAAGGCAACGGCTTTGGTTTCGGCTTAGTTGGCCCGAATGACCGTGCTCGCACTCTATCGGCTCGATATTACAAAGACGGTTCTGAAATTTTAATCGACCGTGGTTTCGACCCGAGTAAAGATTTAACTGACGAAATCAACATGGCCAACCGCCCTCGCCGCCTAACCCCGTTAGAATGCTCGCGGTTAATGGGCTTCTCGACCCCAAAGGGCCAAGAGTTCGTTATCCCGGTGTCCGACACCCAAGCTTACAAACAATTCGGTAACTCGGTTGTGGTTCCAGTGTTTAGAGCCGTCGCCGAGTTGATGAAACCACGGATTATGGCGGCGATACAGAAGCGGAAAAGAATGGCTGCTTGATTGGGGCTAGCGCTACCAACACGCGCAGCTTTGAAATGGAGGCAAAGTCGTAATGGAGAAGCTGTCGCCATGATTGGCATGGTTAGCGCAATCAACCAGTTTCACTTACCGATCCAAAAGCAACTTCATTAACGGATGGTAGGCCCGATAGAGCCCCTGTGCCATTTCTAAGTCCCGCATGAGCCACCGCCTTCGCCTCAATTCAGGAACATCTTGCTTTCCCTTTAGCCAAGTAAAAACACCCGAAAGGACGAAGCTATATTGGTCGATCATTTTATCGACCATGCTAAGTTGTGGCGAAGGCCGACCAAGGTTTTGGATAACTCCATCGTCAATCTCGTAAAGTGACGCCTCCAACCTTACTAACTCTTTATCAGGCAACCGAAGATCATCCGTCAAAGACCTCGTAATCTGTGAATAGATTAAATCAAGTTCTGCCCAGATTTTTTCCGCTTTCGAAATGAATGATTCATCATCTTCTTCCACTACAAATGACTCAGGCAACTCTTCGATTGCTGTTTGCCCATGAAACTGGAAGCGCGTCCAATTTTCCGCTTTTGGCCAATTGAGGCGCTCTTTGAGGGGCTCAGTCGCAGCGTGATTATCTTCAAGCCAAGATACATGGGCAATAGCATTGTTGTCTCGATCGTCTTTCAAACTACGATAAACATGAACTGTTGCGTTCAAGGGGGTGCGACGCCCTCCCTCATTCTCCTGAAGCTGATCTGCAATATGATTTAGCGTGGCCCAAAAGTGAGCTGGACGCCAAGGGCCTTTCCACAAAATTCGTATATTCTTGAACCACACCTTGGCCTGCGGAGGCACAAAGGGCTTAGTTACAGAAATGACTTCGTAGTGATTCCTAGCAATCACATTCTCGGATAGACCATTTAGCTGAAACGCATGAAGCGAATAGAATTCTGCTATTTCCCCCTTCAACAACGAAGGCAAGTCATCCACCCGAGGAAGCGATATCGTTATCTGCTGTTGCTCAAGCTCTGCAAGCCCTGCAGGGGCTACATCGCCTACAAGCTTGTCAACTGCACGGGCAAAAAAATGCGGTTCATTTCCGACAAGCTCCACAGCGACGACAAATACAGGGAGTGGGATCGCTGCCCACCTGCGCAAATGGTTAAGATCAAGTCGCCTCTTAACAATGCCGTTGTTAGGAGCAGGCGTCATTTCGGCTTCATGACCTTTTATTTGAAGCAAGCCGATTCTCGGGCCACTCCCGATATCATCCTGTCCAATGTAGCCCTCAAGCTCAACGAGCAAATCTTCACCTCGATCATGCTCATACTTGGAGCAGAAAAGCTCAGCATCGAGCAGGACGTTCCGAACTTTTGCTTCAGCTCGCTCGCCTGTAAGTTGTGAACGGCTCCCTCTTTTCCTATCGTTCAATAAACCCCCTCAAGAATAAAGAAATCAGGACGTATGGGGCGCTAACGCCCGAGCACAGCGGCAACTGCAAAGCTGTTGTCCAGCACCGCAGGTGCGCGCTGATGCGTCTTGTTATGTGCTTGGTAGATTCTGCCACCGTTCCGGCGCTTGTTTAGGATGAAATACTGCAAGTATGAGAATGAAGTCGTCTTCATTACGATAGAGCACTCCATGAGGAAA
>JAMCRH010000242.1:0-339 GCA_023380515.1 Gammaproteobacteria bacterium
TGCTTGGGTCGTGTATATAAAACGGGCGAGATTTTGCCTACGCCCGTGTTTAAATGCAATGATTATTCGCGAAAACTACTCTTTTTCCGCCTTATCCATTCCTAAGTATTTGTGCATGAACGCCCATTGGTCTGCGATCTGTTCAATGGCCATCCAAGTCGGTGTTCCAGCGCCGTGCCCAGCGCGCGTTTCAACGCGCAGAAGAACTGGATTATCACAGCCCTGATCGCGCTGCATCACCGCTGCAAATTTATAACTGTGCCATGGTACCACACGATCATCGTGATCGCCTGTGGTGATTAACGTCGCTGGGTAGCAAACACCTGGCTTGGCATTGTG